>NZ_JARJDD010000008.1:0-236797 GCF_029269935.1 Gordonia sp. N1V | reverse complement strand
TGCCCGAACGCAAGGCTGTCGCCCGCCACCGCGAACGCGTCCTGGAACTGCTGCCCTCGCTGCCGGAAAACGCCCAGCGCGCGATCCGCGAATCCATGGACCACGAAGACCAGGCGCTGGCCGCCAATCGGCAACACGCCGCATGCTTTCCCGACGACACCCCGACCCAAGTCCTCAACGCCCTGACATGACCAGGTTCGCGCCGATTCGAGGGGGTCGGCGCGAACCGGATCTCGCCGGTTCCACGTCACGGCTCGTTCGGACCCCGGCGTCGGGTCAGGCGACTGACTCGGCGAGTGCGAGGACTTTGCGTGCCTGGACGAGATGCGGCATGTCGAGCATCTTTCCATCCAGTGCAACGGTTCCCACATCCTCAGCAAACGCCGCGACCACGCGGTGTGCGTGCTCGATTTCTGCCTCCGACGGCGTGAATGCGGCGTTGATCGTGCCCACCTGAGCGGGATGGATCGCGATCCGCCCGCTGAAGCCTTCTGCTCTCGCACGCCTCGACGACTCGGCCAGCCCGGCATCATCGCGGATGTCGACGTACAGTGTTTCGACCGCTTCGATCGCCGCTGCGTGGGCTCCCATCAGCGTCAGCGACCGCACGATCTGGTAGGTCGTGGCCCAATTGCCATCGAGACCGAGATTCGTTGATGCACCCAGAGCGGCACTGAGATCTTCTGCTCCCCAGGTCAACCCGTAGAGGCGAGATATCGCTGCGGCCGCGAAATCACCGAGCCGGAAGGGTGCGATCGGGGTTTCGGTGGCGACCGGCAGCAGCCGGATCGAGCCGGTCTCGAGGCCGTGCGAAGTCTCGAGCGCCTCGAGGTAGTGGTCGACCCGAAGAACGTCCTCGGGACCCGCGATCTTCGGAATCATGATCCCCGACGGCGCCGCTGGGACGATCGTCGCCAGGTCGGCCAGCGCATGCTCGCCGTCCAGCGGGTTGATCCGCACCCACAGCTGCGGACCAGCCTCGTCGTGTAACTGCCCAACGATGAACTCTGACACCATGTCTCGCGCAAGCGCCTTGCGTCCCTCGCTGACCGAGTCCTCGAGATCGAGGATGACCGCATCGGCCGTCGAGCCTGCGACCTTGCCCAGCTTCTTCTCACTATCGCCTGGAACGAACAGGAACGAGCGGATCGGCCGGCTCATTGTGGTTTCCTGAGCTGCAGTCCGGAGCGCTTGCAGGAGGCAACGAGCTCATCGTGCTGGTTGAAGGCCTGGTGCAGGAACGTGACGATGCCCTGGTCCGGGCGCGACTTGGAATCGCGGAGTTCGATCACCTCGGTGACCACATGAATGGTGTCACCATGGAACAGTGGCTTCGGGAAGCGCACCTCATCCCAACCGAGGTTGGCCACCGCCGTGCCGAGCGTGGTATCCCCCACCGAGATGCCCACCATCAGTCCAAGCGTGAAGGCGCTGTTCACCACTCGTTGACCGAATGCCGTTCCCTTCATGTACTCCTCGTCGAGATGAAGTAGCGCAGGATTGTGGGTCATCGCGGTGAACAAGACGTTGTCGGTCTCGGTCACCGTGCGTCGAATCGGATGCTCGAACCTTTGCCCCACCGACAGCTCGTCGAACCATACGCCAGCCATATCACTCCTTCATCGTGGTTTCTGTTCTCGTGTGCGGGTTCGGCGACTCTACGCAGAGAGTTCCTGCCGCAGTCGGTATTTCATGATCTTTCCCCCGACGGTCTGCGGCAGAGCATCAACCACGACGACCTCCTTAGGAGCCTCGAACCCGGCGAGTCGTTCGCGCGCGTAGACGATCACCGCATCGGTGTCGAGGCTGTGACCCGCTCGCGGCGTGACCACGGCAACGACCCGCTCACCCCACTTGGGATCCGGGACACCGATCACGGCGACACGCTCGACGTCCGGGTGCCCGGCGACCACCGCCTCCACCCGCACGCTCGACACGTTTTCACCACCCGATTTCACGATGTCCTTGAATCTGTCGACCATCACCTGAAGGCCGTCGGCGTCGTATCGACAACTGTCGCCGGAGTGAAACCACCCGCCGCGGAGGGCCTCCCGTGTTGCCACTTCGTCCTTGTAATAGCCGGCGGTGACACACGGACTGCGGTAGACGGCTTCCCCGGCGATTCCCGGATGGCCTTGGAGACTGGCGCCATCGGCGTCGATGATGTCGCCGGCAAGGATCGGATTGGGCACGCCGACGTAGTTGGTACCGCCGAGCACCTGCTCGAATTTGTCCGGGTACTGCGACGGCCAGAACCGGTAGCACGACATCGCTTCGGTCTGGCCGAATACCTCGAGCATCTTTGCCTGCGGGCCAACACCATTGGTGATGTCGTCGGCGATCGTCGGATTCATCGCGCCCCATGAGAACATCAGGACGGTGATGGAACTCAGGTCGACGTCGGGTCGCGCGATGCCCTCGAGTGCGAGGTTATGCGCCCAAGCGGGCGAACCCGCCCACACTGCGGTGACTTTCGTGGCGGTCACCGCATCGGCAAGCGCTGCCGCATCGGGGACGCGCCCGACCACCAGCGAACCACCGGAGAGCACCGCTGGCAGCACCGACGCGTTGTGACCACAGTGGTAGAGAATCGGGAGGAAGGTGCAGATCACCAGATCGCGGTCGTATTCCAGCCCACGCGACAGCGACATCGCATAGGCGAATCCTGCCATGTACGAGTAGGTGTGGGTGGCCATGACGGCTTTGGGCATCGATGTGGTTCCCGAGGTGAACAGGATGCTCCAGACGTCATCTGCGTGTCGGGGGCCGTCGACCTCAGCATTCGGCGCGTCGGCTATCCATTCGTGAAAGCCGCGGCTTCCGGCCGCCACCGGACCGCCGAGCGGAATGGTGACACCGAGTCGGCAGCCGGCCCGGTCGAGAATGGGCGCAGCCCGCTCCGCGAAGGCCCCGTCGACGACGGCAAACCGCGCTTCCACATGGTCGACCGCCCATGCCAGCACATCGTCGGCGAGATTGGGGTTGACCGGCACGGCAACCAGACCGGCCTTGGCGATCCCGAAGAGCGTGACGATCGCCTCGATCGAATTCTCGCAGTAGAGCAGCACCCGATCGGTCTCGACCAGGCCTTCGTGGATCAGCGCGTGGGCCACCTGGTTCGCCGCTACGTCAACCTGCCGATAGCTCAGTCTCGCAAAGTGCTCGTCCGAATAGGCGCCCACCCAACCGGTGAGGGCGATCTTGTCGGGTGAACTCCAGGTGACCCGCTCGAACATGTCCCCCACCACCATGCGATTCCATCGCTGGTCGGCCCGGCGCTGACGCAGGCTGTGGACGTCGATGTCCATGAGCACTCCTCGAGAGTCGTGGAAAGAGTCGGCAGCGCACCGACTACGACGACTTTACTAATGGTTAGACCATAACTCAATGCCCCCTTCCCCGGCCGACGACTCGTGAGGCAGCTCGCGAAGGAATAGACGTCCATCAACCCGGGTTGAGTCCTTCAGTTGCTCAGATTTGAGCAATCTCGATCCGAGGAGGACCCCATGCCCGCCGTCAGCGCCGACACCGCCACCCTGCCCCGGCTGACGCCGGCGCCGATCGAAGCCACCAAGCGCCCTATCCGGAGCATCACCCGAGGCCCGCGCGGCTACGAAGGTGAGGGTTTCCCCGTCGTGCGCGCCTTCGCCGGCGTGCTCACATCAGCACTCGATCCGTTCATCCACATGGATCAGGAGATGGGCGAGGTCGACTACCAGCCGGGTGAACCGAAGGGCACCGACTGGCACCCGCACCGCGGATTCGAGACTGTCACCTACATGATCGACGGCCGCTTCCAGCACCAGGATTCGACCGGTGGCGGTGGGCTCATCGAGAACGGCGCCACCCAGTGGATGACCGCCGGGTCGGGCATCTTGCACATCGAGACCCCGCGCGCCGAGCTGGTGGAATCGGGCGGTCTGTTCCACGGCATCCAGCTATGGGTGAACCTGCCCGCCAAGGACAAGTTCCTCACGCCGCGCTACCAGAATCTCGAGGGCGGCAACGTCGCTCTGGTCACCTCCCCCGACGGCGGTGCGCTGGTGCGCATCATCGCCGGCGAGATCGACGGACATGCCGGTCCGGGGTCCACACACACCCCGATCACCGTCGCACACACCACGATCGAACCGGGCGCGTCGGTGTCGGTGCCGTGGCGCACCGACTTCAACGCACTGGCCTACGTGTTGTCCGGTCGGGGAACCGTCGGCCCCGACGCCCGGCCCATCGAGCAGGGACAACTCGCGGTCTTCGGCGCCGGCGACCGCATCACCGTCAGTGCCGACGCCGGGCAGGACAGCAATCGGCCGGCGCTGGAGGTGCTGTTTCTCGGCGGTCAACCGATCCGCGAGCCCGTCGCCCAGTATGGTCCGTTCGTGATGAACACCCGCGAACAGTTGATCGAGGCCATGGAGGATTTCCAGGCCGGACGTCTCGGCGTCGTTCCGCCGAATGCGCTGATGCCGCACACCGGTACCCGATGAGCCGAGCCCCCGGCACCCCAGGTAGGCAGACGAGTGCTGATCCCGTAACCGACGCGTGGCGTCCGTTCATCGAGACCAGCGCTCGCCTGCAGACCCTGCTCGACGACGACCTGCGCCGACACTGCGGAATGTCGTTGTCGGACTATCACATTCTGTTGATCCTGCACGAATGCCCCGATGGTCGAGCCCGGATGCGTGAGCTGTCGCACCGGATGGTCTTCTCGACTTCGCGGCTCTCGTATCAGATCGATGTGATGGTGCGGCGGGGTTGGCTGTCACGTGCGGCGGTCCCCGAGGATCGGCGTGGAAGTTATGCGGTGCTCACCGACGACGGGCGTGCGGCGTTTACCGCCGCGGCTCGTGATCACAGCACGGCCGTGCGGCGCCTCTACTCCGCGGCACTGACCGCGCAGGACGGTGCGGTACTGGGCGATCTGATGCGCACGCTGGCCACCCATCTCGACGACTTGGAAGGCGAGACCCCTCGATGACCACCACCGAGCACACGATTCAGGTGATCCGTTCCGACGACCGCCACCGGTGGGACAACGAATGGCTCACCTCGCTCCAATCCTTTCCCGCGACCGGCAATTTCGACCTCGTCGGCAACGCGCACGGCGTCCTGCTGGTCAACAACGACGACACCGTGGACGCCGCCGAGGGCTTCGACACCCACGAGCACACCGACGTCGAGATCATCACCTGGGTCGTCGACGGCGCTCTGCACCATCGGGATTCGCGCGGCAACTCCGGAATCCTCACGCCCGGCGTCGTGCAGCGGATGACCGCGGGGACCGGCATCACCCACTCCGAACGCAATGCCGCCACCCGCACCGAGCGCACCCGACTGCGCGTCGTGCAGATGTGGGTAGCCACCGAATATGCCGGTCACGAACCGGAATACGCCGAAACCGACGTCACCTCCGCACTGTCGACCGGCGAACTCGTGCCGATTGTGTCGGGACTCGACCGCGATCGTCACAGCGGCGCACTGTCTTTGCCGAATCCGTTTGCCGCACTGCATGCTGCGCGAATGACCGCGGGCACGTCGGTGGTGCTGCCGGCCGCCCGATTCGGTCACCTGTACGTCGTGCGTGGATCGGTCGCATTCGACGGCACTCGTCTCACCGACGGTGATGCCGCACGCCTGACCGATGCGGGCGATGTTTCGGTCACCGCGGCCGACGACGCCGAGATCCTTTACTGGGAGATGCACGCCGGGTTCTGATCGCCCCCATGACACCTGTGGGGGGTGAATCCGTGACGGCTGTCATGGGTGGCGCGCAGCGCCGTCGAACATGCTGAGAGCATGACCTCGACACCACTGCGCAGCCCGGAACTGCACGCACACGCCGGTTTTCGTCGCATCCTTCACAGTCCTGCGATCGGCCTGTTCTTCCTGTCCCCACTGATCGCCGAGTTCTTCCTGGGCGACTTCCCGATCGTGCTGCTGCCGCTCATCGTGCCGCTGTCGCTGTGGTACGGCGGTTGCGCGTTGGGTATTCGCGAGATCGTGCGTCGCCGACACCTCGGCTGGCCGTCGATCCTGTTGCTGGCCGCAGCCTTCGCCGTCGTCGAAGAAGGCGTGCTCACCATGAGTCTGTTCAATCCCGACTACGCGCATCTGCATCTGTTGGCCAGCGGCTACATACCCGCGTTGGGAATCGGAGTCCCCTGGACGGCATTCGTGCTCACACTGCACATCGGTTGGAGTATCGCGACGCCGATCGCACTGATCGAGTCGTCGCAGGGGGCGCGCGCCGATCAGCCATGGCTGCGACGCCGTGGTGTGGTCTGCACGGCCGTGGCCACCGTCGCCGGCGCGGTCATCGTGTTCGCCACCAATTACCCTGCCTACGGTCACTTTCTGGCCTCGCCGGCACAGGTGGGAACGTGTCTGATCATTGCTGCAGTCCTCGTGGCTGCTGCACTCCTCGGCCCGTCTGCGGTGTCGCGGCGGCGTGGTCACGGCGAGCGAGATGAGCGATCGTCCCGACGGTCGCCCGCACCGTGGCTGCTGTTCGTGCTGACGCTGATCGGTGGTGCCGTGTTCGAACTGGGACGCCGCGCCGACGGCGCAGCACTGGCCACCTCGCTGATGCTCATCGCGATCGTCGCGGTGCTGACTCTCATCGGTAGCGCGTCACGATGGGTGGGTTGGTCGTCACACCACCGCTTCGCCGTGGCGAGCGCGTTGCTGTTCACCTACAGCTGGAACGCATTCGTCTCCACCGCAACCTCAGGATCGGCGGACGCGTTGGCGTGGATCAGCGACGTCATCTACCTGTTCGCCGCGGTGGCGATCGCGTGGCGGTGTCGGCCGCGCGTCCGATAGCCGCGTCCATGGCCCAGCCGCCCCGCACCCCAGCCGTCCTCACTCTGTCAACGACGGCTCGTCGGCGGTGGACAGCGTGAGTACCGCCTCCACGATCGCGTCCTGCTCCTCGATCTCGGCCTCGATGCGGCGCAACAGAACCGCGACGTCGTGCTCTCGCAGATCGCCGCGGATGTCGATGGCGGCGACGAGGTAATACTGTGCGGGACCAACGTATTCGACGTGCAGGTAGGTCACGCGGTCGATGTCGGGGTGGGCGAGCAGCCGGTGCAGGATCGCCTGCCGGGTGGCGGGTAATGCTCGCTGGCCCAACAGAAACTCGCCGTTGCGCTTGATCAGGAAGATCGCAATGACTCCCAGCAACAAGCCCACCAGAATCGAACCGACGGCGTCGTACACCGCCGACCCGGTGATCTCGTGCAGCGCCATCCCGGTGGCCGCGATCGCCAGGCCCACCAGTGCCGCAGCATCTTCGGCAAACACCGCGCGGAGCGTCGTGTTGGAGGTGCGGCTGACAAAACGCAACGGGTGCATCGAGATTCGTCGCCCACCGGCACGCGCCTGTCGGATCGACTGGAGGAACGAGGTTGCCTCGAGGACCGCCGAGATGGCCAACACGAGGTAGCCGACCACATAGTCGGCGTCGGGCTCGGGATGTGAGAGCGAGGTGATGCCATGCATCACCGACACCGCAGCGCCGACGGCGAACAATCCGAAGGCGGCGAACATCGACCAGATGTAGGTTTCGCGCCCGTGGCCGAACGGATGCGCCCGATCACGCCCCAGGCCACCACGCCGCTCGGCAATCAACAAGAACACCTCGTTGCCCGCATCGGCCCACGAGTGCGCCGACTCGGCGACCATCGACGCCGACCCGGTGATCACCGCAGCAACGGTCTTCGCCACGGCCACAAGGATGTTCATGGCGAAGGCGATGATCACGGTGACCATCGACTCGTTGGCCGGCGTCGTCGGCTCGTGCGTCGTCGGCTCGGAAGTCATTGCTCGATCGTCTCACGCGGCGCAGCCCGCCACTGCCCCGACGACACGCTCTCGGACGCACAGATGGACGTGCGACGCGACCCCTGCAGGGGTGCGTCGCACGTCGTCACCTCAGCCAGTCCCGGCTGTGAGAGGGTTACCCGAGACTGAACGGCTGTCCGTAGAAGCTGACGATCTGCTCCCCGTGGTCGCCGATGATGTACACATTCGCGAACGACCGCGCCTGCGCATAGCCGGCACACCCGTTGACCTGCATGGTCTCGTTGGTGTAGCTGACCTCGCCGTGAGTGGTCTTGACGATCGGCACCCACGACTTGTGCTGGTCGTTGCCGAAGGGATCGGCGCGCTCGTAGTCGTAGACGTAGTAGTTGACGGCCTGGCCGGGGCCGACTGAGATCGAGCCGCCCTCGTTGACCGTGCCCGAGGCGACGCCCGCGGTCGACACCGACCCCGACGGGGTGTTCGAGTTGGTGAAGCCGTTGAGGTTCACCTGGCAGCCCACGATGTAGCCGGCCTGGAACTTGATCTTGCTGACCGGCTTGCTGGTGGTGACGTTGTAGGTCGCCGACACCCAGGCGTTGCGGTGCAATGGGGTGCTGCCCAGCGACGGACTGATGGTGGCGGTCTCGCCCGAACGGGTCAGGGTGACCCCGACGCCGTCACCGGTGGTCAGCGTCTGGGTCTGCGACGGGAGGGAGACGTGGACGTCGGCGGCCGCGGCACCCGCGGTGGCCAGCACGGCGATCGCCGCGGCGGCGGGCACACCGGCAAGTACCGAGAGACGCGTGAAACGGATTGTCATTGTGTTCCTTGTGTAGTTCGTCGGTGTCGAGTGGGGCCGGTCAGCCGATCGAGAACGGCTTGCCATAGAGGTTGATCTTGTTGTGGTTGTTTCCGCCGGTCTCGACGGTGACGAACGACCGCGCCTGCGCATAGCCCGCGCAGTTCTGGATCTGCATCTGGAAGCGCTGGTAGTTGAAGTAGTAGGTGCCGGCCTTGGCGATGTCGTAGCTGTCGATCTGCACGAAGGTCACCTGACCCGGGGTCAGCGGAACGCTCAGCGATCCCGACGCGCCGGGCACGCCTGCCGAGGTGATGCTGCCGGTGATACCGGCGGTCAGGCTGCCGACGTTGACCTGGCAACCGATGATGTACCCGGCCGACAGGGTGGCCGCCGAGCCGTCGTTGGACGTGCCGTTGGTGCCCGGCATCGTCGCCTCACCCGCAGGACCATTGGCCGGGAACGATCCCGTCGACTGCAGCTTGGGCGCCTTCAGAGTGATGTTGGCACTGACCCACACGTTGCGTCCGGCACCATTGGCCGCCAACGACGGTGACACCTGCGCCAACTCGTTGGTGCGCGTCAGCGTGAGATCGTGGCCCGACACGCTGCCGTTCGGCAGCGGGACGAAAGTGTCGGCGTGGGCGGGTGCGGCCGCGGCAGCGGTGATACCGGCCGCGATGGCGCCCGCGGCGATCACCGTCAAGGCCCCCCGGCGTGCGCGCACCGGTGACTCGATCGTGCTCATGAATTCCTCTCGGAGTGTCCTTTGGTCGCCGCCTTCGGCAACGTCGGGCGAAGCGTACTGATATCTCGGCGAACAAGAGGTAAACGCAGCAAGCCTCCGGGACGTCGATCTGACCCCACTCAGGCAAAGCCCCAGAATGCTTGAATTCGTTGCGGCGCAACGAATTCTGACAATATGGACAATCTCCGCCAAGCGCCCCGTCGGAGTGAACACGCAGATTGACAACAACTCCGACGGCCGTCGGTACTACGCTGATCCGATGCCGAAGACGACGATGCCGCACGGGACGCTGCGACGGTGGTTCCTGTCCGACATCTCTCCCGAACCCGCGGGCTTGATGGGGCCGTACCGGCGCACGAACACCGAGACGAAAACCCACTCGTGGTGGAAGGTGATGTGCCTCACCGGTGTCGACTACTTTTCATCGCTGGGGTATCAACCGGGCATCGCAGCGCTGGCCGCCGGCACCATCGCACCATTGGCCACGATCGTACTCGTGGCCCTGACGCTGTTCGGCGCGCTGCCGGTGTATCGATACATCGCTGCACGTTCACCGCACGGCTCCGGGTCGATCGCGATGCTCGAACGGCTCCTACCGTGGTGGGGCGGAAAGGTGTTCGTCCTCGTCCTGCTCGGATTCGCAGCCACCGACTTCTTGATCACAATGACACTCTCGGCGGCCGACGCCACCGCGCACTTCATCGAGAATCCGTTCGTCCCGGACATTTTCGCCGGGCACAACGTCGCCATCACCCTGGTGTTCCTCGCCTTCCTCGCCGCAATCTTCTTGCGCGGCTTCACCGAGGCCATCGCGGTCGCCGTCGGGCTCGTCGCAATCTATCTGGCACTCAACGTCGTGGTCATCGCCGACGGTTTGTGGCGCATCGCGACCTCGCCCCACGTCGTTGTCGACTGGAGCCACGCCATGACCGCCGAACACGGCAGTCCATGGATGATGATCGCGATTGCGCTCCTGGTGTTCCCGAAACTCGCACTCGGTTTGTCCGGATTCGAGACCGGTGTGGCGGTGATGCCCCAGATCGACGGCTCACCTGACGATCCGCCGGATCGCCCGACCGTTCGTATCGCCGGTACCCGCCGACTGCTGACCACCGCAGCGGTCACCATGAGCATCCTGCTGATCACCAGCAGCCTCGTCTGCACGATCCTCATCCCGGAGAAGGCGTTCGACGTCGGCGGCCAGGCGAACGGACGTGCCCTGGCCTTCCTCGCCCACGCCGACCTCGGCAACGCCTTCGGCACCGTCTACGACATCAGCACGATCCTCATCCTGTGGTTCGCCGGGGCGTCGGCGATGGCCGGACTGCTGAACCTCGTTCCACGCTACCTCCCGCGGTACGGCATGGCACCGGACTGGGCGCGCGCCAACCGCCCGCTGGTGGTCGTGTTCATCCTCATCGCCGCCGGCGTCACGATCTACTTCGACGCCTCGGTCGACAAACAGGGTTCGGCGTACGCAACCGGCGTGTTGGTGTTGATGACCTCGGCCGCCATCGCGGTGATGCTCTCGGTACGCAAACATCGCCGGCGCGTGGCCACCATCTGTTTCGGCGGTCTCGCCCTGGTGTTCTGCTACACCACCGTCACCAACATCATCGAACGCCCCGAGGGTGTGCAGGTCGCCGCGTTCTTCATCGCCGCGATCCTCATCCTGTCGTTCGCATCCCGGGTCAGTCGCTCGTTCGAGCTGCGCAGCGGGGAGATCACGTTCGACGAGACTGCTCAGCAGATCATCGACGGTGCCGCACTGGCCGGCGAGATCCACATCGTCACCCACGACCCCGACGATCGCTCCCTGGTCGAATATCGCGAAAAGGAACTGCAGCAACGCGCCGAGAGCCACATCCCCGACGCCGATCAGATCGTGTTCCTGGAAGTCAATGTCACCGATTCGTCGGACTTCGTCACTGACCTGGAAATCCACGGGCGCTATCACGAGGGCGGATTCCGCATCCTGTGGGTGAGCTCGGCCGCGGTACCGAACACGATCGCGTCCACCCTGTTCGCCATCCGCGACTGGACCGACCTCGTACCCAACGTCTATTTCGAATGGAGCGAGGACAATCCGATCGTCAACATCCTGCGCTTCTTGTTCATCGGACAGGGTGAGGTGGCGGCGGTGACCCGCGAGGTGGTGCGCCGGGCCGAGCCCGATGTCGCACGCAGGCCCGTGATTCACGTCGGCTGACGCACCACACCATCGCGTGGATATCGCGGGCAATCCGTGACGCGCAGCACACCGAACCCCTGATGTCCGCCCATCACTGACATCGAGGAGAAACACCATGCGTTCACCAGCCCGCCTCGCACTCGGATTCGCCATCGCCACCGCGGGAGCCGGCGCGATTGCCTTCGCCGCCGCACCACACGCCGCAGCCGCGCCGATGGTCTGTCCGGCCCTGCCGGGCCAGACCGCCTCCAGCGAGAGCTGTTCGGCCAGTGCGTCGAACACCGGCCTGAGCCTGGCGATCACCGCCGACGGCGGCCACGCCAGTTCTACCGCCACCAACTACGCCGGGCCCGCGGCGATCGCCATCGGCCCCAACGCCTCGGTCACCATGACCGGCGTACGACCCGGACTGGCTATCGGCATCGCCGGACCCGGCGCTTCGGTGACCGTCGACGGTGTGCACGGACCCACCTGCACCGGAACCGGAATGGCCTTCGCCGGCGACTTCCAGACACTGCAGGGGTGCTGGCGTTAGTCGGATTAGTCTGCCCACCGTCGGATGGGGGGCGATTCCCGACAAACGAGGCGCTTTACCCGATCGTCGAGGTGCGACGAGCCGCCAGGCGAGGAGCCTCGAGACGCGGCGAGACAACGCCGGACCTGACCGGCCGGTGTGGCGACAACCGCCGACTACGAATATAACTTCCACACAATCGGCCCAAAAACCCCGATTTTCGGGGTCGCCCACCCGCTCCGGTGGAAACTGTATTCGTAACCGGCGCATACCAGCCTTGTCGCGCAGTTGGTCTCGAGACGCGACGTGCTCGCTGCGCTCGCTCGGCGCTCCTCGACCATCGGATAGGGACGGCGATCCCGACCACGACAACCGTCCTCGACCATCGGAAGGGGACGATTCCCGACAAACGAGGCGCTTTACCCGATCGTCGAGGTGCGACGAGCCGCCAGGCGAGGAGCCTCGAGACGCCGCAAGGCAACGACGCAACCAATCCCCCACGTAGCAACAACCGACGACAACGAAGTGGATGTCGAAGGGGTGCGGCGACACGACACATGACAAACGTCATGGACGATCGATGACATCTGCTCTGGGGACGCGCGGCGCATCGACGGCATCGTGAGATGCATGAACACACCAGCAATCCGCACGAGAGATCTTCGCAAGACGTTCCGGGGCGGGGACGGCGGTCGGGTCACCGCCGTCGACGGCCTCGATCTGACCGTTGCACCGGGAGAGGTCGTCGCCTTCCTCGGGCCCAACGGCGCGGGTAAGACCACGACGATCGACATGATCCTCGGCCTGACCCAACCGGATTCGGGCTCGGTCGAGGTGTACGGGCAGGGCACGCGGTCTGCGGCGCGCGGTGGACGTATCGCCGCGGTGCTCCAAAACGGTGGTCTGCTGCCCGATTTCACCGTCGAAGAGACCGTCCGCATCATCGCCTCGTTGCACGGCCGCGGCGCCGACGCCGAGTCGGCGATGGCCCGTGCCGACATCGCGCATCTGGCCGGACGCAAGGTGTCCCGCTGTTCCGGCGGTGAACAGCAGCGGCTCAAGTTCGCGCTGGCGACCCTGCCCGACCCCGACCTCATCGTCCTCGACGAACCGACCGCGGGCATGGATGTGGAATCCCGCCGGAACTTCTGGTCCGCCATGCGATCCGATGCCCGACACGGACGCACCGTCGTGTTCGCCACCCACTACCTCGACGAGGCCGACGACTTCGCCGATCGCATCATCATGATCGCGCACGGTCGGATCGTCGCCGACGGCTCCACCTCGGAGATCCGCGCGATGGCCAGCCGACGTGTCGTCTCGGCGATCGTGGACGAATCCGAACTCGCCGCCGTCGCACGCGCCATCGACGACCTCGAGGTCGTCGAACGCCGCGGTGGGCGGATCTACCTGTCCGCCAAGGATTCCGATGCACTTGCCCGCGCCCTGCTGACGGGCACGAACGCCCGCGAGGTCGAGATCGCCACGCACAACCTCGAAGACGCGTTCCTCGCCCTCACCTCCGCTGCCTGACTCCACCACCCTTCGACAGAAAGCTCCCGCCATGACCACCGCCTCGGCCTCGTCCGCCGCACCTCGATCGGCGTCACACGACACCGCACTCCGCGGATTCCTTCCCGCGCCCCTGTACATGCGCACCGACATCCGCCGCGTCCTACGCAATCGGCGTGCCCTGGTTTTCACCGTCGCCATGCCCGGTCTGCTGTATCTCGTTTTCGGCGCTACCCAGAAGTCCTCTGACACAGTCGGTTCGGGCAATGTTGCGTTCTATGTCCTGATCGGCATGGCCGTCTACGGTGCTGTCCTCGCCGCCGCCTCCAACGCTGCGTCGGTGGCACTCGAACAGCAGGCCGGCTGGACGCGCACCCTGATGATGACGCCGCTGCAACCCACCGGATACGTGGCCACCAAGGTGTGCGTGGCGTTGGCGATGGGGGCGCTGCCGATCCTGGTGCTCACGGTCGCCGGGGTCGCCACCGGCGCGCACGCCCCGGTCGGGGTGTGGATCGCCTGCCTGCTGCTCGGATGGATCGGCGCATCGGTGTTCGCCGCCTTCGGTCTGGCCGTGGGCAGCATCATGAAATCCGACGGGGCGATGCAGGTGATGGGCGGCGTGTTGGCACTGTTGGCCTTCGCCGGCAACGTGTTCGTCCCCCTCAAGGGCGTCATGCTGACCATCGCGCAGTTCACACCGATGTTCGGGGTCGTGACGCTCGCGCGGTATCCGCTCGATCACGGTGTCACCGTGTACGGCACCCACATCTCGCTCTGGGTGACCGTCGCCAACGTGATCATCTGGGCGGTGATCTTCGCCTCGACCGCCTCGTTCTTCTACAGTCGCAGTACGGCACGGCAGTGATCGGACCGTCGACCAGCAGAATCCGGAGATGATGAGCAACCGCACGAACGACCGGTGGGCACCCTGGCGCAACCTGCGCTGGGTGTTCACGGCCATCTGGATGTTGTTCCTGGCCTACCCGATCGGAGCGGTCGCCACCTCCGACCACGGCCACACCGCCAAGATCGTGGGGCTCGTCCTCATCGGACTGTTCGCCGTGGTCTACCTCTTGGCGTCGGTGTACCTACTCACCGGTCGCACCGAGGTCGAACCGCGTGGCGTATGGATCTTCGTCGTTCTGCTCATCCTGGCCGCGGGCCTGCTGCCCATCATCAGCGAGAACACCTTCGGCTCAGCACCTTTCCTGATGGTCGTCGCCGCCTTCAGCTTCCCCACCCTGTGGGCGGCGATCACCGTGGCCGCGTTGATCGTCGCGTCGATCGCGGTGCCGACGATCGCCGGGTGGGAGGTCGACGGCAGCGTCGTGATCATCCTGGTCGCCGTCGGATTCACCATGCTCGGTTTTCGCGCGCTCGCTGTTCGTGAGGGTGAACGCGAACGCGCCGAGGAGCGCCAGCGTGAGCTCAATTCCGAGTTGGCGGTGGTCGCCGAACGTGAGCGGGTGGCCCGCGACGTCCACGACATCCTCGGGCACTCGCTGACGGTGATCACCATCAAGACCGAATTGGCCGGTCGCCTCGTCGATCTCGACCCGCAACGCGCGAAAGACGAGATGGCCGAGGTCAATGCGCTGGCCCGCTCCGCGCTCGCCGAGGTCCGGGCAACCGTCGGAGCTCTGCGCACCCCGGACCTGCCGAGCGTGATCGCGTCCGCACAGAGCGCCTTCCGTGCCGCGGATATCACTGCGACACTTCCCGATCCGCAGACCGCCACCCCGCATGGGGAGCTGTTCGCGTGGGTACTGCGGGAAGCCGTCACCAATGTGGTCCGCCACAGCCACGCCACTCATTGCGACGTCCGGATCGAGGACGCCACACTGACGGTGCACGACGACGGGTGTGGACTCGGCGCAGCTGTTCCCGGCAACGGCTTACGCGGACTGATCGAACGGGTGGAGTCCGCGGGTGGCACCCTGACGATCGAATCAAACACGGGCGGAACGACGTTGACGGCGGTGGTCGACGATGAGTGAACCGATCCGCCTGCTGCTCGCCGACGATCAGGCCCTGGTACGTGGCGCGCTGGCCGCCCTACTCGACCTCGAGAGCGACCTCGAGGTGGTCGCCCAGGTGGGGCGCGGCGACGAGGTCGTCGACGCCGCGCGCGAACACGCCGCCGACGTGTGCCTGCTCGACATCGAGATGCCCGGCACCGACGGCATCGAGGCCGCGGCTGCCCTGCGACGGTACCTGCCGGGGGTGCGTTCGCTGATTGTCACCACCTTCGGCCGCCCGGGGTACCTACGACGCGCCATCGACGCCGGCGCGTCCGGCTTCGTCGTGAAGGACACTCCGGCAAGCGAACTGGCCGACGCGGTGCGTCGAGTACACGCAGGTCTCCGCGTCATCGATCCCACGTTGGCCACCGAAAGCCTCACCAGCGGCGACAATCCGCTGACGCAGCGCGAATCCGAGGTGCTGCGCGCAGCGTTGTCGGGCGCGACAGTGGCAACCATCGCCACGCAGGTCCATCTGTCGGCCGGCACCGTGCGCAACCATCTGTCGTCGGCGATCGGCAAGACCGGCACCGCCACCCGCGCCGAGGCCGCCCGCGTCGCACGCGAACGCGGCTGGATCTGAGGCGGCCGTGCGCTGTCGGCGGACTGGCGGGCGCGCTCGGCGGGCCGAGGTCAGCCGAGGTCGACGTTCAGGCCGCGCAAATACGCAGCCTGACCGACGTGTTGGGCGTCGTCGTCGAGGATGCTCACCAGCCGCACCCCCAAGGTCACCGGCGGATCCCAGTTGTCGTCGATGACCCGATCGAGGTCTCCATCGCCGACACGGGCGAGGTACTCGATCGTGGCGTCATGGCTCGCGTCGTAGTAGCCCAGCAGCAGATCGGCGGGTCCGACGACGCGGAGGATGTCGTCGGGGCTCTGCCCATACCCACTCGCCGACGGCGGGAACGGCAGCGCAAAGCGCTCATACCAGCCCTGCGAGGTCCAGATCTGATCGGTGCCCGCGACGTCGGCGATCTGCGCATCCTGCACGCGCGCGAGATGCCACACCAGCCAGGCGATCGTGTTCGCGCCGGGCGCGGGCTGCCAGGACAGTCGTAGCTCCTCGATCCCGTCGAGCACGGCGTGCACGTTCTCCTTGACGCGTCCGAATCCGTCGGCGAGTACTTCGGTGGCTCTCATGCCTCCACACCTACTCCGGTATTGCACTCCGCGCATGCATGTACGGCAGAAACCCTTGTCGACGCCCGCGCAAACTTTTGCCTCGCGCCGATCCCAACCCTGGTCACCGGCGGTCGCGTTGCCCACCATGGGCGGGGTGTCCGACTCTGCCTCGTCCCTGCACCGACGTCCGATCCGGTTCAACGCCTTCGACATGAATTGTGTTGCGCACCAATCCCCCGGGCTGTGGCGCCACCCCGATGACCGCTCGTGGGAGTACAACACTCTCGACTATTGGGTCGACCTGGCGATCCTGTTGGAGAGCGGCGGATTCGACGGGTTGTTCATCGCCGACGTCCTCGGCACCTATGACGTCTATGGCGGCACCGACGAGGCCGCGATCCGGCAGGGGGCGCAAATCCCTGTCAACGATCCGCTGTTGCTGGTGTCGGCGATGGCGTATGCGACCGAGCACCTCGGATTCGGGATCACCACCGGCACGGG
This sequence comes from Gordonia sp. N1V, assembly GCF_029269935.1. NCBI lineage: Bacteria > Bacillati > Actinomycetota > Actinomycetes > Mycobacteriales > Gordoniaceae > Gordonia > Gordonia sp. N1V. Next base: position 219,580 of record NZ_JARJDD010000008.1, on the reverse strand, counting down.
ATTCGAGCATCCCTACCCGTTCGCCCGGCGGCTGTCGACGCTGGATCACCTGACGCGCGGTCGGCTCGGCTGGAATGTGGTCACCGGCTACCTGCCGTCGGCGGCCCGCAACATGGGCGCCGCCGATCAACTCGAGCACGACAGCCGCTATGACCACGCCGACGAGTACCTGACCGTCCTCTACAAACTGTGGGAGGGCTCCTGGGAATCCGACGCGGTACGCCGCGACCGTGCCGCGGGCGTGTTCGCCGATCCCGACAAGGTCCATCACATCGGTCACCGCGGCGAGCACTTCACGGTGCCCGGCATCCATCTGTCCGAGCCTTCCCCACAGCGCAGCCCGGTGATCTACCAGGCCGGCGCGTCGGTGCGCGGCCGCCGGTTCGCCGCGGCCAACGCCGAGGCGATCTTCGTCGCCGCACCCACCAAAACCATTCTGCGCGAAGTGGTGTCGAAGATCCGGGAAGAACTCGTCGCCGCCGGCCGCGACCCGTACGACGCCCGCATCTACACCTTGTTGACCATCATCACCGACTCGACGCCGGAGGCCGCCCGCGAGAAGGCCGCCGAGTATCGGCGTTACGCCAGCGACGAGGGGTCGTTGGTGTTCATGTCGGGATGGATGGGCCTGGACCTGTCCTCCTACGATCTCGACGAACCCATCGGCAACGTGCACAGCAATGCCATCCAGTCCGCTGTCGCCGCCTTCGCCCAGGCGGACGAATCGGGCCACGAGTGGGCGGTCCGCGACATCGCCGCATGGGGCGGCATCGGCGGGATGGGACCGGTGCTCATCGGGTCGGGTGATGAGATCGCCGAGGCTCTGCAGGGCTGGGTCGACGACACCGACGTCGACGGCTTCAACGTGGCCTACGCCGTCACACCCGGGTCCTTCGCCGACATCGTCACCCACGTCATCCCGGCCCTGGAACGTCGCGGGGTCTACCGTCGCCAATACACGCCGGGTACGTTGCGTCACAAGCTGTTCGGGCGTGGCGATCTGCTCCCCGACAACCATCGGGGTGCGACGTTCCGTGTCGGTGGCGCGAACTCGACGATTGACGACTCGGTGCGCGCGGCCGCGCGTGGGCCGGTGCCGACCCGATAGTCGTCGCCCGCTCCGCGGGTCGGCGGCGACGACTATCGCCCATCACGCGGCGCCGGCGTCATAGGGTGGCGTGGTGAGCAGCGATCGCGGCGCGACGCCCGACAGTCCGGACAAAGCCGCCCGAAGGCGACGGGTACCGCGAAACGGGCACGGCCACAGTCACTCCCATTCACTGAACGACATCGCTGCCGACCTGACACCCATGGCGCGACGCATCGTCATCGGTGCACTGAGTGTGTTCGGACTGGCGATGATCGCCGGAATCGTGCTGCTGTGGCCCTCGGGGGGTGAGCATCCGATCCCCGCACAGTTCCGGGGTGCCGACGGCGGTGCGATCCACGCCGTCGACGGCAAGATCGTCAGCCAGACCCGCGGTGATTGCCTGAATCAGATGGTCGGCACGATCGCCGACACCGCCGACATCCCGATCTCCGGCGCGGGCACCGGACCCTGTATCGAGAGCGTCGTGTCGATCACCTCCGGCTCCGATTCCGGGAAGTACACGCTGCTGGAGGTACCCACCAACCGGGCGCAATCCGGCAGCGGGCCCGACTCATCCGCGCAAACCCTCGGCGCGCCCGACGATCCACAGCCGGGTCAACCGACCCTGCACATCGGCGACGCGGTCCGGATGAGCACCACCCCCGGCCCCGACGGCCAACCGCGCTACACGTTCTTCGACTTCGGCCGGACCACCTCGACGATCGTGTGGGCGATCCTGTTCGCGGGTGCGATCATCCTCGTCGCCGCGTGGCGCGGACTGCGGTCGTTGATCGGACTCGTCTTCGCCTTCGTCGTGCTCGGTGCCTTCACCCTGCCCGCCATCCTCGACGGCGAATCGCCGGTGGCGGTCGCGGTGGTCAGTTCGGCCGCCATCCTGTTCGTCGTGCTCTACCTCGCGCACGGCATCAGCATGCGGACCAGTTCGGCCCTGCTCGGAACGCTGATGTCGTTGCTGCTGGCCGGGGTGTTGAGCTGGGCGTCGATCACCACCATGAACCTCACCGGACTCTCCAGCGATCAGACGACGAATCTGCAGGTCTACCAGGGGGGCATCTCGGTCAGCGGTCTGCTGCTTGCCGGTTTCATCATCGGTACGCTCGGTGTGCTCAATGACGTGACGATCACCCAGGCGTCGGCTGCGTTCGAACTCGCCGCGGCCGGGGAGCCGAGCCGCCTGGCCACCTTCCGCGCGGCCATGCGGGTGGGACGCGATCACATCGCGTCCACCGTCTACACCCTGGTGTTCGCCTATGCCGGTAGCGCTTTGCCACTGTTGCTGTTGTTCTCGGTGGCGCGCCAGCCGTTCGGTTCGCTGCTGACCAGCGACACCGTCGCCGTCGAGTTGGCGCGATCGTTCGTCGGCGGTATCGCCATCGCGCTGTCGGTGCCGCTGACCACCGGGATCGCCGCGGCCCTGGCCCGACCGTCGGGTGCGCGCGCCGCCGAAGGCCCAGCCGGCGAGGTCTCCGGCACCCCGAGAGTTGACGCGCCGCTCACCGACTCACGAACAGCGCCGGCACAATCGGCGTCATCGCGACCTGGATCCCCTCGTCCCGAGCCCACACGGCGGCCACCGGCACGAGGGGCACCGGGACCACAGGCCCCGAAACCACAGGCAACGGTTCGGGACGCCCCGAGCCCACCGCCGTCACGGCGTGCACCGGAGCCGCCACCACGAACCGGCCGGCACTCGATGCCGGACTGACTCAGCGCACGCGAGATCAGCCCAATCCGCACTGTCCGGTCGGGACGGTGGAGAGATTGCGTCCGAGCCAGTCACCGATCTTGGTGAGCATGGCGGTGCCATCGGAGAACTTGCCGCTGCGCGGAACGGCGGCCATCGACACGGCCACCTGACCACCGGGAACGGTGAGGATGCCCAGTTGACGCACCAGGAACGCCGACGACGTCCCGGTGCCCGGGCCCCAGCCGCCCTTCACGGCCGTGGCGCTCACCTTCTGGTTGGTCCGGGCGAGGTTGGCCACGCCCCATCGCTGGTTGGGTCCGACCGCACCCATCAGGGCCAACAGCCGATCGGTACCGGGCATACAGGGCAGGTGTGCCCCGAAGATCGCCTGATCGGCCAGCGCCCACATGGTGTAGCCGGGGTAGGACGTCGCCGAGTCGAGCTGCGAGCTGACGTGGGTGTTGAGGTCGTGGCCTTCGCGCAGGACCGCGGTCACCGCATCGACCGGTGTCGCGCCGGGACCGAGCTGCGTCCAGAGGTCCCCCGCCGCGTCGTTGTCGGACACCGTGATGGCCTTGGTCTCGTCGTCGACCACCGCCGAGCCGAGCCGACGTTCGGCGGCCAGCGACACCGGGACCTTCAGCGTCGACCACGCCCGTCCTGTGGTGAAGGTGCCCAACGAGATCACCGAGTCCGACCCGACCGGCGCGAGAGCGAGACCGATCGCGCCCGGGGTGGTCTTGGCGAGCGACTTCTGGAACGGCGCAAAGGACTTGGTCAACGCCTCCTGCGGAGGTACGGGCGGGGTCAGCCACGTCCGCAGCGGTTCGGGCAGGGGCGGTAACGCGGGCATCGCCGGAACGGGGAACGGAAGCGGCGCGGCACCTGCCACGCCTGCTCCGGCGAGACCGGCGCTCGCCACCACCAGCGTCGTCGCACACGCCACGGCCCATCGTTTCCACAACGCCACACAAGCCTCCTGAGTCACTTCAGTAACACCAAGAACTCTAACCGCCGGCTGGGCACCGCCACGTGCCGGTCGATCAACCGAGACCGCACCGTGTGCGGGCCGTGACCGGGACACCTGCGCGGAACGATCGGTGTCGAACAGCGGTCGGGTCAGCGGCAGCGGCCGCGCGGCAAGGCGGCGATGTTCTGGTTCAGCCAATTGCCGAGGGCGTTGAGCGCCGCGGTGCCCGACGACATCGACCCGCCGACGGCGCTCATCGCCACCGCGCTCTGCTGACCGTCGCGGTAGGTGAGGACGCCGATCTGCCGCACCAGGTAGGCGCCGTCGACGCCGGGGCCCCACCCACCTTTGACGGCGGTGGTCTTGGGGATCTGCATGATCTCCACACCCCACTGCTGGTTGCCGGCGACCTGGCCCATCAGCGAGAGCACGTGACCGGTGCCCGGCATGCACGGCAGATGCCCGGCGAAGGTCGCCGCATCCGGCAGCGTCCAGCGGGTCTGCCCGAAGATCGTGAAGCCCGAGCGCAACTGCTGCGAGGGCACCACGGTGTTCGGGTTGCCGCCCTCGCGCAGTACAGCGGTCACCTTGGCCGACCCCTCGGTGTTGCTGCCGAGTGACGCCCAGAGTTGTTCGGCCGCTTGGTTGTCGGAGTTGATGATGGCGTTGCTTTCCGCCGTGGACGTCCCGTTCTCGCGTTCGGCGGCCACGGCGAGCGGCACCTTGATCGTCGACCACGCCACACCGGGATCGCGGTCCCCGAACAGCAGGCTTGCCGTCGCGTTCGGGCCGACCGGGGCGACCGCGATGCCGACCCGCAGTCCCGTCCCGGCGGCCACGCGTCGGAATCCTGCGGCCAGAGCGGGATTCGCGCCGGCGCTGGGCTGCGTCGACGATGCCGACGCCGCGGCCGAGGTCGACGACGAGGGCGAGGCGTACACGGTGACCGTTGATCGCGGTGCCGGCGACTCCGCGGTCGCGCAGCCGCTCATCATCACCCCGGCAACGGTGAGCACCACGCCGGCGACCCACACGCTCACCGCTCGGCCACGTCGCTTCCCCATCGACACTCCCCTCACCTGCGTTTCCCGGTCACCGGTCACCGCCGCCGGCCACGAGGGCACGCGGCCGGACCCGACATCACGGCAGGACATAGACGACGGCGTTGTTGCCACCCTGACACACCACCGCCGAACCCTGTGGGGCACACGCCATCGTGTAGGCCTGCCCGGTGACCGGGCTGTAGGCGACCACCGCGCGCGACTGACCGTAGGAGCCCGAGTTGTTGTACGCATCGCGCACCGCCTGCGCGAACGCACAGCTGGTCACCTGCGAGCCGATCGCCGACGTCGCATCACAGGGAACCGCATTGGGCGGGAACGACGGCGCGGCGGTCACCGTGGGCTGGTTGGTGATCGGCGGGGCCGCGGTGATGGTGGTCGTCGTCGGTGACTGCGCCGTCGAGTCGTCGCCCGAATTGCGCGTGAACAACCAATAGGCCCCGACGCCGAGCAGACCGAGAACAGCCACCACGATCACGGCGGTGACCGCGATGACCAGCGAACGGTCCCGCCGCGGTTCGGTATAGCCGGGTTGCCCGTACGGCGGGTACCCCGGGGGCATGCCGCCGGGCACCTGCGGGCCCGAGAACTGTTGCGGCCCCGACAGATTCTGGGGCCCCGAATAATTGTGAGGTCCCGAATAGCTCTGAGGTCCCGAATAGTTCTGGGGCCCCGACACATTCAGGGTGCTTCCACCACCGGCCGGGCCGATCGGTCCGACAGGTCCCGACGGTCGGATCTGGGTTGCGCGCATCGCCTCGTCGTTCGCCGCGGCCGCACCGAGCACGGTTGGCGGAGCCTTGCTCAGGTTCGGGCCGGGTTGTCCGGGCATGGCGGTGGGGACGATCGTCGTCGTGCCGTCGCTGCTCTCGCCGGTCAATGCGGCACGGGCCACGGACGCCAGTTCGGTGGCGCTGCCGTAGCGTCGCGTCGGCTCGGGATCGAGGCCGCGGCTGATGACCGCGTCCATCGCCCGGGGCACCTCGGCGTTGATACTGCTCGGTGCGGGAGGCGGGGACATGACCGCGGCCTTGATCGCCGAGCTGATCGTGTCGGCGGGATGCGGCACACGCCCGGTGAGGCTTTCGAACAGGACGCAGGTGAGTGCGTAGATGTCGCTGGCAATGCTCACCGGGACGGCGTCGAACAATTCCGGCGCCATGTACGCGATCGACCCGATGGCGGTGCCGGCCTGCGTGAGGTGGGTGTCGTCGGAACCGTGGGCGATACCGAAGTCCACGAGATAGGCGAAGTCGTTCTGCGCGATCAGGATGTTCTCGGGTTTGATGTCGCGATGCACCAGACCGTCGGCGTGGGCGGCGTCGAGTGCCGAGGCCACCTGCTCGATGATGGTGACCGCCCGTGCCGGGGCGAGCGCATGCTCACGCCGCAACAGCGCGCGCAGATCCTCACCCGCGACGAGTCGCATGTCGATGAACAACACACCGTCGATCTCTCCCCAGTCGTGGATCGGGATGACGTGGGGTTCGCCGAGCCGCGCGGCCGCGTGGGATTCGCGCCGGAACCGTTGCTGATAGACGGCGTCGTCGGCGAGGCCGGGATTGAGCAGTTTGAGCGCTACCTCGCGGTCCTTGGTGGTGTCGTAGGCGCGGTAGACCTCACCCATCCCGCCCCGACCCAGCAACTCGTCCAGGCGATACGGCCCGAACTGGGTGTTGACGCGACTCGTTGACATGCTGTGAGCATAACGGTGCACACCGACAAATCGACCGTCGTCGGCGGTCCGGGTGAACGACCTCGCGATCGTCTCAGCGGCGATTCATTCGCTCAGATGACACCGTGTACGGGCGGGTTCTCGTCACGCAGGACCTTGCGTCCGATGTGCTGCAGTTTCCAGCGCACCGGATCGTGCAGGGTGTGTGTTCGGGCGTTGCGCCAGAAGCGATCCAAGCCCGTGCCGCCGGCAGCACTGCGGGTGCCGCCCACCTCGAAGAGCGTCGACGCGATGCCGGTGGAGACGCGGTCGGCAACGACCTTGGCCGCGGCCACCGCAATCGACGCGTCGGCGACTGCGCCCACATGTGCGTCGTGGTCGGCGCCGTCGGCGGTGGCGGTCTCGTACGGGGTGTACCCGGTGGCCCGGTCGACCGCACGTCCGGCGGCGTCGAGGGTCGCCTCGGCGGTGATGAGGTCGACGCCGAGCTCACCGAATCGTTGCACCAACAGCGGATCGTCGACGGCCCGCTCGACACCGGCCTCGAACCACGGTCGGGCACTGGTGCGCACGAACTCGACGGCGGTGTCGAGGGCGCCGCGTGCGATGCCGACGTCGATCGCGACATGCAGCAACTGGGCGAACGCACCGTATCCGGTGGGCCGGGAAACCGCGGGCGCGCGGGCGACGAGGTCTGCGGCATCGACGGCGACACCCCGCAGCCGCACCGTCCCTGAGCCGGTGGTCTTCTGCCCCAAGGCATCCCAGTCGTCGACGAGCTCCACCCCGGGCGCGTCGGCGGGGATGAACGCCACGTACTCACCACCGTCGAGGTGTTCGTCGGCGTCATGCCGGGCCAGCACGGCCAGCGTGTCGGCGAACAACGAGCCGGTGGCATAGAACTTCTCGCCGTCGAGACGGAACCGGCCGGGACCGTCGGCGACGAGCGTGGTGGAGATGTCGGCGATCGTCTTACCGCCGCGCTCGGATTGCGCGTTGGCCACCCGGCCGCCGCGCAGCACGGCGTCGAAGTGCTTGCGTGCCAACTCTTCCGACGCTGCGAGCCGCAGCAGGTTCAGATAGACGAAGTGACTGTGCGGAATCTGCGCGATGTTGGGATCCGCGGCGGCGAGGATGCGGGTCACATCGGCGACCACGCTCGGTGCCAGGTCGGGCCCACCGAATCGGGCCGGCACGGTGATGGCGAGCAGCCCGCTCGCCGACAACTCGTCGATCTCCTCGTGGGGCAGTCGTCGCTGCGCGTCGCGTTCGGCGGCGCCGGAGGCGAACCGATCGGCGAGGGCGTGCGCGGCGGCCCGGGCCCGCGCGGCCGAATCCAGCCGCGCGGCACCACGATCGGCCTGCACCGCGGAAGTGGTGAGGCTCATCTCAGCCGACGGTGCTGCGCTGCGCGGCTTCGAGCTCTCGGACGAGGGGGAGGACACGCTCGCCAAAATACTCGATCTCTTCCTGGAAGTGCAGGAATCCACCGAGGATGAGGTCGACGCCGAGACGCTTGTAGGCCACGATTCGCTCGGCGACCTGCTCGGGCGTGCCGATCAGCTGGGTACGGAAACCGTCGTTGTACTGCACGAGATCCTCGAAGGAGGAATCTGCCCACATACCGGTCTTGTTGCCGGTGGAGTTGCCCGCCTGCTGCACCGCCGACCGGAAGCCCTCCACCGCAGGACGATTCGCCTTCTCGACGATCTCGCGCAGGGTGTCGCGGGCCTCGGCTTCGGTGTCGCGGGCGATGATGAAGCCGTTCAGCCCGAAGCGCACCTCACGCTCGTGGGCCTGTGCGACGGCACGCAGATCGTCGAGTTGCTCGGTGACGCCGTCGAAGTCCTTGCCGTTGGAGAAGTACCAGTCGGAGAAGCGGCCACCGTTGTTGCGGGCAGCGGTCGAGTTACCGCCTTGGAACAGTTCGGGATTGGGACGCTCGGGGGTGTTGAGCGGCTTGGGCTTGAGGGTGAAGTCGTGGATGCGATAGAAGTCGCCACGGAAGTCGACGTTGTCCTCGGTCCAGATCTTGCGGATCACCTCGAGGAATTCCGCGCTGCGGCGGTACCGTTCGTCGTGCTCGAGCCACGGCTCGCCGAGGTGGGTGAACTCGTCCTTGAACCATCCGCTGACCACGTTGATCGCAAAGCGTCCGTTCGACAGGATGTCGGCGGTCGCACCGAACTTCGCGAGCACGGCCGGATGCCACAGGCCCGGGTGGATGGCGGCGATCAGCTTGAGCCGCTGGGTGGCCAGCAGCAGCGCGAGACTGAAACTGGTGGACTCATGCTGGAATTCCGCACCGTAGGACGCCTCGTAACGGACCTGGGACAGCGCATACTCGAAGCCGTTGTTCTCGGCGGTCTGCGCGAGTTTGACGTTGTACTCGTAGTCCCAGCTGGTCCGCTGCTCGATGTCACTGGTCACCAGCCCACCGGACACATTGGGCACCCAGTAGGCGAACTTGATCTCGTCGGCGATCTTCTCGGTGGACACGGGTCTCCTGCTCGTCATGTGAACGCGACGCACCGACGACGCGGTGCGCGACAACGTCGGCCATCTTCACCCGAGAAGCCGGCGCGGCCCACCCTTGAAATCGGCGTGCGCGAAAACCCTCGCCGCACGTGGAGTCCTTCCGGATCGGGCGCCTACCCGTACTTTCCCTACCCGCTCTTCCACTGCCCCATGCCGAGGAACACCATCACCAACTGCCGTTCGGTGCGCTGCACGATGTCGGCCTCGGCGTCGCGCCCGCGGTGCTCACCGTCGAGCAGGTCGGCCACCGCGGTCAGCATGATGGTGACGATGAGTTCGGCGGCCAGTTCGAGGTCTTGCGGTTGCCACTGCGAGAGATCGGGGATGCGCGACAGATCGATGGCGAGTTCCTTGGAGAACAACCGCAGTTCGGTGTCGATCGCGCGACGGATCTCGGCGACCCCGCCGTGCTGTTCGCGGATCAGGAAGCGGTAGTCGGTCTCGTGCTCGTGTACATGGCGCAGCAGGATCGCCAACGAATTCTGTGCGGTCGGCAGCGCCTGACGAGCAGCGAGATCGCGCCGACCCTCGCGCAGTGTGCGGCGCAGGATCCGCATCGAGTCCTCGACGAGGGTGACGCCGAGATCTTCCATCGACGCGAAGTGTCGGTAGAACGCCGTCGGGACGATACCCGCGCCTCGGGCGACCTCCCGCAGACTGATGCTGGCGAAGCTGCGTTCGCTCACCAGGTCCAGCGTGGTCTCGAGCAGCGCCTGCCGGGTGCGGTTCTTGCGATCGGCCCGGCTCTCCGGTTCCGCAGGCCGCGGGGCACGCGAAGTGGGGCGGCGGGTCCGGGTCACCTAAGCGAGTCTAGGACATCGCGGTGTATCCCCGGTGCCGGGTCCACGGCGCGCCGAACCCGCGAGAAGCGCTCTCACCTGCGGTTACCGACAGAAGAGGACGGGGCCAGGCCGACGAGTTCGGCCAGCCGGGCACGGTGGTGATAGCCGTTGCCGAGCGCCAGCTGGTCGGCCTTGGCGCGCTTGAGGTACAGGTGCGCGGGATACTCCCAGGTCATGCCGATGCCACCGTGGAGTTGGATGCATTCCTCGGCGGCCCGGACGGCGACGTCGCCGCAGTACGACGCGGCGAGGTGTGCGGCGATCTCGGCATCGGCGTCGCCTCGTGCTGCGGTGTCGGCGGCGTAGCGGACGGCCGCACCCGCCGAGGACACCTCGAGCCACAGATCGGCGAGCCGGTGCTTGATGGCCTGGTACGACCCGATCTGCCGCCCGAACTGCCTGCGCTCCTTCACGTACGTGAGAGTCGTCTGCAGACACCACTGGGCGACGCCGAGTTGTTCCGAGGCCAGGAGCGCCGCACCGGTGAGCAGCGCTGCCTGTACCGCGTGGCCACCGCCGCCGCCGTCGCCGGATCCGATCCGATCCGGCGCCGGGCTCGCTGAACAACTGGCAGTAGATGTGCTCGCCGAGGTACAGCGGTCGCAGCAGTCGGCGCCGCTGCTCCTCGGTCCCCAGCGCCGCGATGGTCGGCGCCGCCATGCCGAGACCGATGCCGTTGCGCGACTTGGCCGGTCCGGGTGCACCGGCTGCGGTGAGCAACTCATCGACCAGGGCCTGGTGGCTCTGCGCGATCCCCAGTCCACCGTCACCGGGGCGGAAGTGCACCCATGCCAGCCCGGCATCGAATCGTGCGGCCAGGAAGTCTCGTTCGGGCGTGGTGGCCGGATCGTGCTCGGTCAGCAGCCTGCTCACACGGGCGCGCAGATCTACGGCCACGTCGTCGACGTCGGTGTCCACGGGAGTCCTCTCGGTGGGTGTCGGGATGGCTGAATCTGTTCAGCGGAGTGCGCCGCCGAAAGCGCGATAAGGCGCCGCGTCGCCGAGGTGTTGCCCGCCGTCAATGGTCATGATCTCGCCGGTCATCCAGGAAGCGGCGTCGGAGGCGAGGAACACGATGGCCGAGGCGACATCGGTGGGTTCACCGATCCGCCCGAGTGCGGTGGCCTCGGAGACCTGCGCCTCGTGTTCCTTCCACAGCGCCTCGGCCAGGCGCGTCCGCACGATCCCGGGGGCCACGGCGTTGACCCGCACACTCGGTGAGAGTTCCAGCGCCAGTTGCCCTGTCACGTAGATCAGTGCCGCCTTGGAGGCGTTGTACATGCCGATGCCCGGTTCGTGACCGAGACCGCCGATGGATGCGGTGTTGATCACCGATCCGCCGTGCGCACCCATCCACGCCCGTACGGCGAGTCCGGTCCACAGGATCGGGCCCCACAGGTTCACGTCCATCGTCTTGGCGAATCGCCCGTGATCCTGAGCGATGAGTGGTCCATATGCGGGATTCGTGCCGGCGTTGTTGACGAGGATGTCGAGCGATCCGAAGTGTTCGAGGGTGGTGTCGATGCAGGCGCGGGCCTGATCCTCCTCCGCCGCGTGGGCGGCGATGCCGAGGACGTTGGGGCCGATCGCCTCCGCAGCGGCCCGCGCCGCGTCGGGTTTACGTGAGGTGACCACCACGTTGGCGCCCGCCGCGGCCAGTGCCGCGGCCGCAGCCGAACCGATCCCCCTCGAGGCGCCGGTGACCAGGGCCGTGCGGCCGTGCAGATCCGGGAGCATTGTCATTCGTTTCGCCTTTCGCGAGTAACTTGGGTCTCCCCGTCATCTGAACTCAACGTGATCGCCCGAGCTGACGAATCCAGTCCCGGGTGGTCGACGGGTCGATCACGTCGTCGAGTTCGAACGTGGTGGCCGAGTGCAGCGCCTTGCCGTGCTCGTAGGCCTTCGCGAGGAGGTCTGCGAACAGCGCGTCCCGCTCGGCGGGGTCGGCGACGGCGTCGAGTTCTTTGCGAAAGCCCAGGCGTACCGCACCTTCGAGGCCCATACCGCCGATCTCCCCGGTCGGCCACGCGATGGTGAATTCCGGTGCGTGAAAGGACCCGCCGGCCATGGCCATCGCACCGAGACCGTAACCCTTGCGCAGGATCACGGTGCCGAACGGTACGGTCAATCGCGCACCGGCGGCGAAGAAGTTGCCGAATCGACGCACCGTCGCCTGCTCCTCGGACTCCGGCCCGACCATGAAACCCGGTGTGTCACACAGCGTGACGAGGGGCAGTCCGTGTGCTTGGCACAGCGTCAGGAATTCGGCGGCCTTGTCGGCGGCCTCGGCGTCGATCGCTCCGCCGAGGTGTCGACTGGAATTGGCCAACAGGCCGTAGGCCACACCCTCGACCCGGATCAACGCGGTGACGATGCCGCGGCCGTAAACGGGTCGCAGCTCCAGCACCGATCCGACGTCGGCGATCGATTCGATGGCGGCCCGGATGTCGTAGGCGCGCAAGCGGTTCTCCGGGACGACGTGTCGCGCCGATCGCGGATCGGGTGCTTCCCATCGATCGTCATCGCCCTGGAAGTAGGACAGGTAGTGCCGCGCGGTGGCCACGGCGTCGGCTTCGTCGCGCGCGAGCACGTCGATGACGCCGTTGCGGGTCTGCACGTCGACCGGTCCGATCTCTTCGGGAGCGAATACCCCGAGACCACCGCCTTCGATCATCGCCGGTCCTCCCATGCCGATGTTGGCGTCGGGAGTGGCGATGAGGACGTCGCAGGCGCCGGCGAGTGCGGCGTTGCCGGCGAAGCAGCGGCCGGAGACGATGGCCACCGTCGGCACCGCCCCGCGCAGGCCCGCCATCGACCGGAAGGTGTCGAGTTCGAGCCCAGCGGCGCCGAGGGCGTCGGTGTCGCCGGGCCGCCCACCGCCGCCCTCGGCGAAGAGTACGAGCGGAATCCGCTTGCGCCGGGCCACCTCCAGCAGCCGGTCGGTCTTCACATGGTTGCGCATGCCCTGCGTGCCCGCGAGGACGGTGTAGTCGTAGGAGATCACCACGGCCTCCGCGGCGGCAGCGCCGAAGCGGTCGGCGCCGATCGTCGCGACCCCGCCGACGAGGCCGTCTGCGGGGGTGTTGGCGATGAGGTCCGCTTCGCTGCGGCGGGTGCGTTGGGCCGCGAGGGCCAGCGCCCCGTACTCGGTGAAGCTGTCGGGATCGATGAGGTCGGCGATGTTCTCCCGGGCGGTGCGGCGCGAGCGCCGGTGTCGCTTGGCAACGGCATCGGGACGCCCCTCGTCGAGCGTGACGGCGTGGCGAGCGATCACCTCGGCCAGGTCGGGACGGATGTGGTCGGGGTCCGCGACGGTCGCGTTCACGTCGGCGTCGTCGTGGTCGGCGTCGGCGACCACCAGCAAAGGCGTTCCGGCGCTGACGGATTGACCCTCGTCGATGAGACTGCGTCGAATCTCGACAGGGTGTGGGTCGGTGACGACGTGCTCCATCTTCATCGCCTCGAGGATCACCAGCGCCTCGCCGCCGGCCGCCGTGGCATCGGTGGCGGGAGTGGAGACGACGACGCCCGCCATCGGGGCGGTGATCACCCGCTCGTCGGTGCCGATGCTGATGTCGGTGCGGGCGGGGATGTCGCCCGCGGGCGCCGCTTTCGCACGCTCGCCGGCGAACCGGTCTGCGGCCGAGCTCAATTCGGCCATATTCTGTTCGACGAAGTCCGTGGTCAGTGCGGCGGTCCCGAATTCCTTGGCCGCCAGTACGGCCCGGAGCAGATCGATGGTGGTCTCGACGCCACCGATCGTGAAGTCGCGTAATGCCGTGTCGAGTTTGCGGGCGGTGACGGCGACGTCGTCGGAGCGGGTGTGGGCGATCACCTTGGCCAGCAAGGAATCGAACCGCGGACTCAGCGTCAGACCCGGCCGGCCGTGCGTGTCGACGCGGATTCCGGGGCCGGTCGGCGCCGAAAAGACCTTCAGCACGCCGGAATCAGGGGTCGTGGTGCCGTCGGCGCCGATCCGCTCGGCGTTGACCCGCGCCTGGACCGCCACGCCGCGCGCCTGTGCCACAGTGCCGCTCACACCGTCGGCCGTGGCGAGAATACCGGCAGGCAGATCGAGTTCCTCGTAGGTGGCGCCGGCGGCGATGTGAAGCGCGGTGGCCACCAGATCGACGTCGGTCACCTCTTCGGTCACCGTGTGTTCGACCTGGATGCGGGGATTGACCTCGAGAAAGACGAATCTCTCGGCGGCGAGCAGGAATTCGACGGTCGCCAGGCCACGGAAGTCCTGGGCGGCGCACAGCACGACCGCGGCGCGGTGGATGCCGCGCCGGATCGCGTCGTCGAGGTCTGGCGCCGGTGCGATCTCCACCAGTTTCTGCCGTCTGCGTTGCACGCTGCAGTCCCGGTCGCCGAGCGCGAGTGCCCGCACCGTGCCGTCCGCGGCGGGAGCGGCGACGACCTGGACCTCGATGTGACGCGCACCCGTGAGCAGTTCCTCGGCGAACAACGCGGCAGTGCCGAAGCCCATCTGAGCTTCGGCGGTGCATGCGCGAAACGCAGCGGGGAGATCGGCCGGGATGGTGACCGGGCGCATGCCCCGTCCCCCTCCGCCGGCGACGGCTTTGAGCATGATCCCGGCGGAATGGGCCCGCAGGAACTCGTCAGCTTGGTGTTCGTCGATTCCGGAGGCGGTCGCATCGAGCACCGGAATCGACGCCGATACCGCCGCGTTCCGGGCGGCGGCCTTGTCTCCGAACGTGCGCAGTACGTGCGAATCCGGGCCGACGAATCGGAGCCCGGCGGTACGGCACGCATCGGCGAAATCGGCATCCTCACTGAGGAATCCGTAACCGGGGTGAACCATCGTCGCACCGGCCGAGGACGCGGCCGACACCAGTTCCGCGGCATCGAGATAGGCGGCGGGACCGGTACCGGGAAGCGCGACGGCCGTGGTGGCCGCTCTGACATGCGGAGCGTCCGCGTCGTCGACGGAGTACACGGCGACCGTGCGGAGGCCGAGCTCCGATGCCGTTCGGAGGATCCGCAGCGCGATCTCGCCACGGTTGGCCACGAACAGCGTTGTCGGCGCCTGGCTCACGGCAGAGTTCCTTCCTCCGGGTGTGTCCGACGCTACACCGCCACTTGAACCTGACCTCACCCTCATCATTGCTGCGCCCGCTTCGACGACCACTGTGTTGTCGATCACATCAGGTTGCGGGCTGTGACGCGATCACGGACCGCGTCAATCCCTTGACGGATCGGGCCGGAATCGTGCCACACTGTTCGGAGTACAGATGTTCACTCATCGGAGTGAGACGAACGGAGCCAGCCCCCATGAGCATCCGCCTTCCCGAAGTGTTCTCCTCGATCATCGAGGCGACCATGTCCCCGCATCCGGTCGACCGCTATCTCGAACTGGTCGACCCGATGCTGACCTGGCGTGACCTACGCGCCCGAGTGATCCGCGTCGAGCGTCCGACCGACCGAACGGTCCGGCTCACCCTCGCCCCCACGCGCCAGTGGCAAGGACACGAGGCAGGTCAATTCGTCCAGCTCAGCGTGGTGGTCGAGGGCGTGCGCCAGACCCGTTGCTTCTCCCCCGCCAACGCTGCCGCGGGACCCGAGGGCACCGTCGAGCTGACCATCACCGCACACGACGACGGACTGGTCTCGCGATACCTGCGCAAGACCGCCGCGGTCGGCGACGTCTACGGCCTCTCGCAGGCTGCAGGCGGCTTCGTCCTGCCCGCCGAGGGGGTACGTGCGCCGGTGTTCATCAGCGGCGGTAGTGGCATTACACCTGCACTCTCAATGCTGCGTACGCTCGTTGCGAATGGCTATGACGAGCCGGTCACCTTTGTCCACTACGCCCGGACACCGTCGGACCTCGCCTACCGCGCCGAACTGACCGCATTGGCCGCGGTCCATCCTCACCTGGACCTGCGACTCCACTACACCCGCGGTACCGAGGACGCCGGGATGGACGAGGGCGTCATCGGACATTTCACCGGCGAGCACCTCGAGGGCATCGCCGACCACGACGATGCGGACGTCTTCGTCTGTGGGCCGGCGACCCTGATGGACGCGGTCTTCGACCACTACGAGACCGCCCATCCGCACGCCCGTGTGCACAGCGAGGCCTTCACCCTCGCCGTGCCGGCGGCCATCGATCCCAATGAGCCCGTCCACGGTGAACTGAGCTTCACCGCCTCGGGCACCTCGGCGACCAACGACGGTCGCACGATCCTCGACCAGGCCGAGTCGGCGGGGCTGAGCCCCGAATCCGGCTGCCGGATGGGGATCTGCTTTTCCTGCACCGCAATCAAGAAGTCGGGCTGCACCCGCAACGTG
Source organism: Gordonia sp. N1V (assembly GCF_029269935.1). Lineage (NCBI taxonomy): Bacteria > Bacillati > Actinomycetota > Actinomycetes > Mycobacteriales > Gordoniaceae > Gordonia > Gordonia sp. N1V. The sequence goes on along the minus strand of NZ_JARJDD010000008.1, from coordinate 203,384 downwards.
CTGACCGGCGAGACCGATACCGAATCCGACACCCAGATCCAGCTGTGCATCAACGCACCCGTCGGCGACGTCGAAATCGAGGTATGACACCCATGGCAACCAACATCCTTCCCCCCGAAACCGAGACACCCGAGACCGAGACCGCCGCGCTGCCCGCGCTGCCCGCGCTGCCCGCGCTGCGCAAGGCTGCAGACCCCAACACCGTGCGGCTCTCCTACGCACAGGTCGAACAACTCGGCCGCGAGCTCGACGAGATCAAGGCCCGCGTGGTCGCCGATCTCGGTACCAAGGATCGCGAGTACCTGTACTCGATCATCCGTACGCAGCGTGGACTCGAATTCGCCGGGCGCGCACTGTTGTTCCTCGGGTTCTTCCCGCCCGCGTGGGTCGCCGGTGTCGGCGCCCTGTCGGTCTCGAAGATCCTCGACAACATGGAGATCGGCCACAACGTCATGCACGGCCAGTACGACTGGATGCGTGAGGACACCTACAACTCCCGCGAATTCGAGTGGGACAACGTGTGTCCAGCCGATCAGTGGAAGCACAGCCACAACTATCTGCACCACACCTTCACCAACATCCTCGGCGAGGATCGCGACATCGGTTACGGCATCCTGCGGATGGCACGTGATCAGAAGTGGAACCCCTACTATCTCGGCAACCTCGGCTACGCCACCGCGCTGATGCTGCTGTTCGAGTGGGGCGTGATGCTCCACGATCTCGAGGCGGAGAACATCGTCGCCGGCAAGCGCAAGTGGAGCGACATCAAAGGCCTCGTGAAGGGCATGTGGCGCAAGGCAAGCCGACAGGTTCTCAAGGACTACGTCGTCTTCCCCGCACTCAGTGGCCCGATGTTCGTGCCGACCCTGCTCGGCAACGCGACCGCCAACCTGGTGCGCAACGTGTGGGCGTACTCCATCATCTTCTGCGGCCACTTCCCCACCGGTGCACAGACTTTCACCGCCGAGGAATGCGCCGACGAGACACGTGGTCAGTGGTATCTGCGGCAGATGCTGGGCTCGGCCAACATCACCGGCAGCCAGCTGTTCCACATCATGAGTGGCAACCTGTCGCATCAGATCGAGCATCACCTCTTCCCCGACATCCCGGCCAGCCGGTATCCGGCGATGTCGGCCGAGGTACGCGAGGTGTGCGAGCGCTACGGTTTGCCGTACAACACCGGGTCGCTGAGCCATCAGCTCGGGTCGACGTGGAAGAAGATCGCCAAGCTGTCGCTGCCGAACTTCATGACCCGCGATGACGACGATCTGACGGTCATCATCGACCGACAGAAGCCGGCCGAGGTCGCCTGAGCAAGCCATCGCGTCGCCCCGAGACGGGCGGTATCGTCGGAATCACACCGTCGATGCCGCCCGTTCGGATTTGCCGTCCGCGCGCGTCACCATCCCGCACGACCCACCAAGGAGAATCCACGTGGTCGATCGCATCGAACGCAACAAGGATCTGATCCAGGAGCTGGTGGAGTCCACCGCCAACCATGTCGGCCAGATCGCCACCATCATCACCAGCGCCGTGGCCGGTGTGGCCCGGGAGATCGGTGAGATCGTCACCGACGGCTTCGAGATGCGGGAGGCGGCGCAACGCGCCAAGGCGGACGAGGCGCACCACGTCATCGACGCCGAACTCGCCGACGACCACGACGAGGGCGCTCTCGATGCCGAGGACTCCGTCGACGCTCCCGCGATCGAAGAGTCGGCAACGTCGGACCGAGGGCCGCTCAACCTCGAAGGGTCGTTCGAGGCACCGGTGGTGCCGCAGGATCTCGACGAGTCAGATCCGGACTCCGGTGCCGATGACCGTCACGCCGACGACATCGATGGCGCGACTCTCGAGGGCACCATGGAGGCTCCGGTCGCACCCGTCGAGGAGTGACCGACAGCGCCCGTCATATCGCCGACAGCGCCTCCAGTACGCCGACAGCGCCCGTCAGCTCGCCCACAGCGCCCTCCAGTACGCCGACAGCGCCCGCACGCCTCGGTTTCATTCGCTGTGAGCCCAACCCGTGACCCCGGACGGTCCGTCGCGTAGCTTCGTCCTGTTGAGGACGTCAGAGGAGGATCTTGTGTCGGTGCGTTCGGTGTTCACCTTCCCCAACCCGGTGAATGATTACGCGGCGCGATCCACCGCGGGTCTGGTGGTGGCTCTCGCAATCGTGGCAGTCGTCGTCAATCACTGGGCGCTCTACGCGGTGCTGGCGATCGGATTCGCGCTGCGCGTCGCATCCGGGCCCAAGCTGTCGCCGTTCGGCCAACTCTCGGTGCGGGTCATCGCCCCTAAGATCTGGCGCAAGACCAAGCTCGTCCCCGGACCCCCGAAGCGGTTCGCCCAGGGCATCGGACTGGCCTTCAGCACCACCGCGCTCGTGCTGAGCCTCCTCGGTTACGGTCTCGCGGCCCAGATCGTGGTCGGCGTCCTGATCGTCGCTGCCACACTGGAATTCGCGCTCGGCTTCTGCCTGGGTTGTGTGGTCTTCGGCTTCTTGCAGCGCAACGGGATCATTCCCGACACCGTCTGCGAGGCCTGCAACAACATCTCTTTGCGCAACCCGGATCTGGCGAACACCTCTCGGTGATCTGACCCAGGCGCCGTCGACGACATAGCGGGCGCTGTCGGCGAACTGACGAGCGCTGTCGGCGAACTGACGAGCGCTGTCGGCGGACTGACGAGCGCCGTCGACGACATTACGGGCGCCGTCGGCGAGGTGCCGGGCTAGTCGAGCAAACCCAGCGCGATGCCGTCGAGGATGTCGTGCTCGCTGACGACGAGTTCGGTGATCCCGGCACGCTGCGCCAATTGGTGGGCCAGTTCCATCGTCACCAGTGATCCGCCGCCGATGACGTCGACGCGACCCGGGTGCATCGGACCGAGCGCCGCACGCTCGGCACGCGTCATGCCGACCAGTTCTCGGCACACGGAGTCGAGATCGTCGCGCCCCACCCGGGACAGGTGAATGGCGTCGGAATCGTATTCTGCGAGACCGAGATGCAGTGCCGACAGCGTTGTCAGGGTTCCCGCCACCCCAACCCAGGTGCGCGCGGACGAGACGTCGACGACAGCGAACGCCTCGGCGAGTCGCTCCGCGATGAACCCCTGCGCGGCGGCGACCTCCTCGGCGGTGGGCGGGTCGGAGGGCAGTGCGCGTTCGGTGACGCGCACGCAGCCGACGTCGGCGGAGAAGCCCGCGGTGACACCGTCGGCATCCCCAACGACAACCTCCGTCGAGCCGCCACCGAGGTCGGTCACCACGAACGGCCCCTGATCGGCGGGCAGTTCTCCCACGGCCCCGCGGAATGACAGTTGCGCTTCCTCGTCGCCGGTGATGACCTCGGCAACCGCCCCGGGCACCACGGACCCGAGCAACTCCGCGGTCATCGCGAAGAACCGGTCCCGGTTGGCGGCGTCGCGGGTGGCCGACGTCGCGACCATCCGCACCTTCTCCACGCCGGCCCCGACCATCACCTCGACGTAGTCGGCGAGGGCCACGCGGGTGCGCTCGATAGCCTCGTCGGCGAACTGCCCCGTCGCATCCACGCCCTGACCGAGACGAACCACCCGCATCTCCCGGTGGATGTCGGTCAGCGGTGTCGTCTCCCCGGGCTTCGCGACCAGCAGCCGAATCGAGTTCGTACCGCAGTCGACCGCGGCGACCACACTCATCCGACATCTCCGTTCTCGTCGATGGACGCCGACGGCCAGTCGGCCGGAATGGCGGTCCCACGCAACCCGGCCTGCGCGGCCAGAGCCACCGACTCGTCACCGAGCGGATTCACCCCCGGCCCCTTGGCCAACGAATGCGCGATCAGCACATGCAGACACTTGACCCGGTCGGGCATCCCGCCGCCGGTGAAATCCGTTCCGAGAGACTCGATCTCATCGCGCTCGGACAGATAGGACTCGTGCGCGGCGCGATAGGCGTCAGCCAGCTGTTCGTCGGTCGCCAGCCGCGCGGTCATGTCCTTCATGACACCGGCCGATTCCTGCCGACTCGCCTCCGACGTCAAGCGTGGATCGGTCAGGTAGTACAGCGTGGGGAACGGTGTGCCGTCGGGTAACCGTGGCCGGGTCTTGATGACGGCCGGAATACCGTCGGGGGTGCGGTAACTGACCTCGATCACCCCGCGTGGCTCGCGGCCGAGTTGGGCGGTGACAACCGCCAGATCGTCGGAGGAGATGCTCACGAGTGGTCACAGTAGCCGCCGAGGGGCGACGGAGAGAAAACGCCGGTCACCGACCGTCGGGAGGCGTGGCCACCGATTCCCACAGGTTGCTGTACCAGGGGTTGGCCGCATGCTTCTGCGCGGCCTGTTCGGCGGCCTGCTTGTCGGCGTCACCCGGGTACATCATCACCAGTCCGGTCTCACCCGGGCGCACCATGCCCAACCGCTCGCGCGCCTGAGCCTCCTTGTATGCCGGGTCGCCCTGCTCGTTGACCTTCTTCTGGTAGTAGGTCTCCTGGTTGCGCAGCTGCTCGTTGGAGGCGACGACCTGGTTGTACTCCGAGCGGCCCTGGTAGTAGTTGCGCAGCGACGGCGCCAGGGCGATGGCGACGACACCGATCACCAGCGCCATGATCACCGCACGTTTGGCGTCGAGACCGCGCACGCGCGCCGTGACGGAATCGGCGATGGTGGGGCGACGACGCGGCGTACGACTCCCCCGCGACGACGCCCGTCGGGGCGCGTCGTCGGAGGTTGCGTCGACGGGACTTGCGTCGGCGCCGATCTCGTCGACCAGGTCGACGTCGTCGCGATGGATCTCCTGTTCCCCGGTCTCGATCACCGAGACCGGGGTACGACGCGACGACGACGCGGAGCGACGAGGGGCACGGCGGGCGCGTTCGGCAGAACGCGGATCCCTGGTGGATCGCTTCGCCCGCCGACGCCCGTCGCGCTCGGAGTTGAAACGCCCATCGGCATCGGCCATGGGCCCTAGCTAATCACGAACCGAACGAGAACCGTGGGAAGGCAAGGTCTCCGGCGTAGCGTGCCGCGTCGCCGAGGCCCTCTTCGATACGCAGCAGCTGGTTGTACTTGGCGACACGCTCGCTACGGGCCGGTGCACCGGTCTTGATCTGGCCGCAGCCGCAGGCCACGGCGAGATCGGCGATGGTGGTGTCCTCGGTCTCACCGGACCGGTGGCTCATCATCGTCTTGTAGCTGTTGTTGTGCGCCAGCGTGACGGCATCGAGGGTTTCGGTGAGGCTGCCGATCTGGTTCACCTTGACCAGCAGCGCGTTGGCGATGCCCTTGGAGATGCCCTCTTCGAGCCGCTCGGGGTTGGTGACGAACAGATCGTCGCCGACGAGCTGCACGCGGTCACCGATGGCCTCGGTGAGCTTGGCCCAACCGTCCCAGTCGTCCTCGGCCAGACCGTCCTCGATGGAGACGATCGGGAAGTCGGTGATGAGCTTCTCGTAGAACGGCACCATCTCGTCGGACGAGAAGTCCTTGCCCTCGAGCTTGTACACACCGTCCGAGAAGAACTCGGTCGACGCGGCGTCGAGCGCAATCACCACATCACGGCCGAAACCGTAGCCGGCCTTCTCGACGGCCTCGCCGATGACCGCGATCGCGGCCTCGGTGTTGGGCAGATCGGGAGCGAAACCACCCTCGTCGCCGAGCGCGGTGTTCAAACCCTGCTTGTGCAGGACCGACTTGAGCGCGTGGTACACCTCGGCGCCGCAGCGCAGCGCCTCCTTGAAGGTCGGGGCACCGACCGGCGCGATCATGAATTCCTGGAAATCGATGCCGTTGTCGGCGTGCTCACCGCCGTTGATGATGTTCATCATCGGCACGGGCAGGATGTGCGCGTTGGGACCGCCGACGTAGCGGAACAGCGGCAGCCCGGCCGATTCGGCAGCGCCCTTGGCCACCGCGAGCGAGACACCGAGGATGGCGTTGGCCCCGAGCCGGCCCTTGTCCGGAGTGCCGTCGCAGTCGAGGAGCGCCTGGTCGACGAGGCGCTGTTCCTCGGCGTCGATACCGATGACCGCGGGGGCCAACTCACCGAGAACGCTCTCGACGGCCTTGGTGACGCCCTTGCCGTTGTAGCGATCGCCACCGTCGCGCAGCTCCACCGCCTCGTGTTCGCCGGTCGATGCACCCGACGGAACCGCGGCCCGGGTGAAGGTGCCGTCGTCGAGCAGCACCTCGACCTCGACAGTGGGATTACCGCGCGAGTCGAGAATTTCACGAGCGCCCACCTGTTCGATGATTGCCACGCTGCGCCCCTTTCGATGGACGGGTCGGCGTCTTCTTGAGCGCCGACGGGTACGCGACAAAGCCTAGGGCATGGGAATGGAATCTTCCGCGAGAGTCACCCGGGCGGAACTGACCCCGGCGTCAGTAGCGGACGTTGACGGAGTAGGCGTTGGCGTGATCGCGGACATCGATGACGTAGGCCATCGAGTTGTTGTAGACCTTGACCGCCTTCTCCCAGCCGGCCGCTGTGGTCATGTCCCCGCCGGAGGACACACACAGATAGCGGGCCGCCGAGAGCGCCGCATCGTCGATGTTGTCCGGGTCGGCCTTGCCGTCACCGTTGGCGTCGACGCCGTAGCGCTCCCAGGTCTGCGGGATGAATTGGAAGGGCCCCATCGCACGGTCGTGGGTGGGGTCACCGTCGAGCCGGCCGTGGTCGGTGTCGGGGATCTCCATGTTGCCGCGGGTGCCGTCGAGCGGCACTCCCCGAATCGGTGGCGACACATCACCATTGGCGGCGACATGCGCTCCCCGGTAGGTGCCGTGTTTGCTTTCCACACCGGCGATGCCGGCGAGGGTCGTCCACGCGAGCCCGCACTCGGGATGCTGTTGGCGTTGGATCTCGGCGGCGTTGCCGTACGCCTCGAGGGAGATCAACGGAATGCCGGTGCCCTCGGCGATGGGGCGAGCCCAGCCGGCCATGGCGTCGGCGGTCCGGCCCGGCTGGTCGATGTCGATGTAGGGCTGCTGAGCGCCGGGCGCGGGCGGAATGCCCTCGGGAATGTCGGGTCGGTTCAGTGAACCGATGTCGAGACAACTCGTCAGGGTCATCGATCCGACGACCGCAGCGATCGCGACAACGATCAGCGCGCGATACCGACGCACGCCCCTACCCGCTAGCACCCTGACTACCTCTCCTGCGTGTGGACCACGCGTGTTGCCCTTCGTCGTCGGCCCCTCGATGACCACACGAACAGCGATGACCGCACGAACGACACAGGGTTGCACATCATCGACGCCGGACTCCACTCGTCGACGCGTCGGAGCCCGACATTGTTCTCAACTCCACCCAAGCGTGTCCGGTTCCCGAGGAAAGGGCATACTATCGTCGGTTAGCCTCACCAACACTGCGTCGCACGGCGCGGAACCCGGTGTGCACTGGAGAAGAAAGCCGCATATGGAGCTGGTGGCGGGCACGGCGCCCTCGCAGTTCACGGTCGACGACCGTGATGTCGCCACCCGCCCAGAGGCCACGGAATCGGGCATTCCCGGCTTTGTGCCGGGTCGTCCGCATCGCCCGAAGCGGGGGCAACAATGCTCGCAACCCTGATCATCGGCCTGCGCGAAGGCCTCGAAGCGGCCCTGATCGTCGGCATCATCGCCGCATTCCTGCGCCGCCAGCAGCGCAGCGACGCCCTGCGCTGGATGTGGATCGGCGTGATCGTGGCGGTCCTCATCTGCGTCGGTGTGGCGATCGGGTTGGAGGTGCTTTCCCGCGATCTGCCCCAACAGCAGCAGGAAGCGTTGGAGACGGTGATCGGCGCCATCGCGGTCGCGATGGTCACCTACATGATCGTCTGGATGCGTGAGCATTCCCGAGACCTCAAGGGGGACTTGGAATCCGCCGCATCCGATGCGATGGCCAACGGGTCGGCGTTCGCCTTCGTGCTGATGGCGTTCCTGGCGGTGCTGCGCGAAGGGCTCGAGACCGCCGTCTTCCTCGTGGCGGCGTTCAATGCCAGCGGCAACGCGGTGCCCTCGGCGGCCGGCGCGATCCTCGGTATCGCCATCGCGGTGGCACTGGGATACGGCATCTACCGCGGTGGGGTCCACATCAACCTCGCCCGCTTCTTCAAGATCACCGGCTTGTTGTTGGTGCTCGTCGCCGCCGGACTGGTGATGACGGCCCTGCACACCGCCCACGAGGCCGGATGGCTCGACGTCGGACAACAGCAGGTCGTCGACCTGAGCTGGCTGGTGCGGCCCGGCTCGGTGCAGTCCTCGCTGCTGACCGGCGTGCTCGGGCTACAACCCAAACCGGTCCTCATCGAGGTCCTCGGCTGGCTGATCTACGTGCTGGTGGTGGGCACGATCGTCCTGTGGCCGGCCGGGCGCGCGTTCCCGCGGCGACTCGCCGCGATCGTCGCGGGCGCCTGCGCCGCGATGCTGGCGATCGCCGCGCTCGTGGTGTTGCTCACCGCACCGGCCACGCCCGCCCTGCCGTCGTCGACGCTGGCGACACGAGCCACCGGGGCCCCGACCACCAGCGGCATCCTGTCCGGCACGACGGTGCAGGTACCCGCGGACGTCTCGGTGTCGGTGTCGAAGGCCGGCGCCGACTCCGCGACCGGTGTGCTGTCCAGCGGCGCCGTCACGACCCCCCTCGAACGACTGTCCGGGGGTGAGACGACCACCTTCGGCAGCCTGTCCGCGCCGACCTTCGACCAGGTCGTCACCCCGAACCTGCCGATCACCGCCTTGGTACCGGGCGCTCCGACGCGGGTGAGCGTCGCCCAGATCGTTACCGGCAACGGCGGACGTCTGCCGGTGGGTCTGGACACCCGACGGTTCGGCGAGTCGGCACCGGTGGTCTACGTCGTCAGCGCCACGGTCACCGTCTCGGTCGATCCGTATTTCGACCGTCCGCTCGCCGCCGATGTGCGCTACGCGATCACCGCGACGGCCACCCCGGAACAGGGTTCTGCGGTCGTGCTCGGCAAGGTCGCCACGTTCGAGACCGGGCATCAGCCCACCGCCGCCGATCTCACCGCACTCGGGGCCGCGAATGATCAGCGCAATCGCCATCATTCGCGCGGTGTGACGGTTCCGCTGACCCTCGCCGTCATCGCCGCGGTACTGGTGGTGGTCGCAGCATTACTCGCGATGGCGTCGCGCCGTCGACCGACCCCATCGACCCGACCAACCCCATCGACACCGCCGGCCCCGGTGTCCGGTGGCGGTGACCCGGCCACATCGGAGCCCTCGGGACCCGACGTGACCCCGGATGTGGACCCGGCCGCCGTGGTGGCGCCGCCCGAGAAAAAGGAGAGAACCCGATGAGGGCTTCCAGACTGGTCGCCGTGTCGGCGACCGCCGTGGCCATCGTAGGTGTGGCCGCCTGCAGCAGCAGCGACGACGGCGATTCGTCGAGTGCGACGAAGACCGTCACCGTCGAGATGACCAACGACGGCTGCAAGGTCACCCCCGACAAGGTCGACGCCGGGCCGATCACCTTCGAGATCAAGAACACCAACGCGGCAGCGGTCAGCGAGGTCGAGCTGTTGCAGGACGGCAAGATCCTCGCCGAACGCGAGAACATCGCGCCGGGTATGGCGGCAACGTCGTTCTCGCACAAGCTCGATGGTGGCACCTATGAGCTGTACTGCCCGGGCGCGACCAACGAGAAGACCACCTTCACCGTCACCGGTACGGCCACCAAGGCCACCGGTAGCGTCGCCGACCAGCTCAACGCGGCCGCGGCCGAGTACAAGCAGTACGTCATAACCCAGGTGAACAGTCTGACCACCGCGACCCAAACCCTCGTAGACGCGGTCAACGCCGGTGATGTCGCCGCCGCCAAGGACGCCTACATCAAGGCCCGCCCGTACTACGAGCGCATCGAGCCGATCGCCGGATCCTTCTGTGCCAACGGCGCTTCGGACTGCTCAACCGACAACGCGGTGAACCTCGACGTCGCCATCGACGCCCGCCCGGACGCCCTGGGGCCCGGTGACACCTGGCAGGGCTTCCACGTCATCGAGAAGCAACTGTGGGAAGCCGGCAACCTCGATGGGATGAAGCCGGTGGCGGCCACCCTCCTGACGAACGTCAAGGATCTGCAGCGCCTGGTCAACGAGCCCTCGTTCACCGTCAAGCCCGCCGACATCATCAACGGTGCCGGTGACCTCCTCGACGAGGTGTCCACCAGCAAGCTGACCGGCGAGGAAGAGGCCTACTCGCATATCGACTTCGTCGACATGCAGGCCAACATCGAGGGCAGCCAGCAGGCGTTCGCCATCGTCAAGCCCGCCCTCAACGAGATCGATCCGCAGTTGACGACGACGATCCAGCAGGCCTTCGACCGAGTCGACTCGCTGATCGACAGCTTCCGGGATCCGAACGGGCCCGGCGGATTCAAGCCGTTCAACGACGTGACCGAACAGCAGAAGCGGGACATGGCCGCGGCCATCATCGCGGTCAAGGACCCGCTGTCGCAGGCCGGCGGAAAGATCGCCGCCGCCAGCTGACGGCACCGTCCTCGCACCGCATCACAGGAGAATTCGACACCCCATGAGCACCACCGACACGCCAGAACCCACACCGCAGAAACGGGGCCGGGTGAACCGACGAGGGTTCCTCACCGGCGCCGGTATCGCCGGTGCCGGACTGGCTGTCGGTGGTGCCGCGGGCGCGGGGATCACCTACGCCGCCACCGGCGACGAGCGCAGCGATCCGGCCACCGAGACCGTCGAGTTCTACGGCGAGCACCAGGCCGGAATCACCACACGCCAACAGAATTCACTCGTGTTCGCCGCGTTCGATCTCAAACCGACGACGGTCGCACAGGTCGAGACGATGATGGCGCGGTGGGCTGCGGCGGCAAGCCTGCTCGCCCAGGGCAAACCGGTCGGTCCGGTCGAGTCGCGCCCGATGGCACCTCCTGCCGACACCGGAGAGGCGTTCGACCTGGGCCCCAACCGTCTCACCATCACCGTGGGATTCGGGCCGAGTTTCTTCGACGACCGGCTGGGCCTGGGCGCCAAGATGCCCGCGGCACTGAAACCTCTGGGCCAGTTGGCCGTCGACACCACCATCGACCCGTCCATCAGTGGCGGTGACATCTGCGTGCAGGCCTGCTCCGAGGACCCACAGGTGGCCTTCCACGCCGTGCGCAACCTCGCCCGCATCGGGCGCAGCGTGGTCACCCTGCGGTGGCTGCAGGAAGGGTTCGGCCGAGCTTCGGCGACCAGCACCGACCAGGTGACGCCACGAAATCTGTTGGGCTTCAAGGACGGAACGGCCAACATCAAGGCCGAGGAGCCGGCCGTCGCCGACAAATGGGTGTGGGTCGGCGACGAGACCGACCAGCCGTGGATGAAGGGCGGCAGTTACCTCGTCACCCGCAAGATCCGCATGCACATCGAGGCCTGGGATTCCGACGACATCTCCGATCAGGAACGGATCTTCGGGCGCACCAAGGATTCCGGCGCACCACTGTCCGGTGGCGGCGAGTTCACCGATTTGAACTTCACGGTCAAGGGAACCGACGGCCGCACCAAGATCGACCGCTTCTCTCACGTGCGCCTGGCCCACCCCGACAGCAACGGCGGTGCCCAGCTCCTGCGCCGCGGGTACAACTTCACCGACGGGATCGACACCCGCACCGGCACACTGTCGGCCGGTCTGTTCTTCATCGCCTACCAGAAGAACGCCCACGAGCAGTTCGCCCGCATCCAGAACAACCTGGCCCAGGACGCCCTCAACGAGTACATCTCCCCGATCTCCAGTTCGCTGTTCGCGATCCCGCCGGGACTCACCGAGATCGGTGACTGGTACGGCAAGAAGATGTTCGGCTACCAGGGCTGAGCCCGCGCCTTCTTCCCCTACCACCTCGGCTTGCCTGTTCGGCCACGGTCGGCGCATACCCTGTGCCAGACTGCGGTATCGGTGCAGTCGGGTTCAGGGGTGAGATGGTGTCCGAAACGCGGGTTTCGCGAAAGTTCTTCGTGAGTGTGCTCGTCGTCGTGCTCACGGTGGTGGCCTCGGTGACCGCAGCGGTGGGCATCGGTTCTCCGGCAGCGGCAGAACCACCACCATTGGCCTCGTGTGCGCAGCCCGCCGGAGCACAACCGACCGTGATGGCACCCGAGCGTCTCGGAGTGGACAAGGCCGGTCTCGACGACGCCATCGCCTTCGCCACGTCCCGGATGCGCACGCACATCCAGGTCTTCCGCAACGACTGTCTCATCGGTGCTGGACCGTTGAATGCGACCACCGGCGATGTGCCGTGGAATCTGTTCAGTTCCACCAAGAGTGTGATCTCGATGCTCGCCGGGATCGCCTACACACAGCACAGACTTGACCTGAATGCATCGATCGCGCGGTATCTCCCGCCGGGCGAGGCCGATGCCGCGCATGCACCGATCACCGTCGCCGATCTCCTCACCCAGACTTCCGGCCTGTCGCAGTCGATCCTCAGTGAGGCGGTCACCGCAGGCCTCGACGTGGATCCGAACATCGCGAAACAGGCTCTTGCGCTGCCGGTCACCCACCGCCCGGGGACCTTCTTCGAGTACACCCAGCACGGTCCGGATCTTCTCGCCTACGTCGTGCAACGAGCCGTCGGCGAAGACCTTCAGCAATTCGCTCAGCGAAATCTGTTCGATCCGTTGGGGATCAATGCCCACGACTATTACTGGGCACGTGACCGGTCCGGGAACACCTACGGTTACGCGTTTCTGTTCATGCCACCGGCCGACTATGCCAGGCTCGGACTGTTGATGGCCGGTGACGGGGTATGGCGATCCCGGCGCATCATCGATTCCGACTACATCACGCGGTTGCGGACGCCCTCGCCGACGAATCACTGTTACGGGTATCTGTTCTGGGTCAACAGTTCTCCGTGTACCGGGCCTTCCTTCCCGTCCCGTCAGACGGTCGATCAGGCCCCATTGGCCGGGTTGCCTTCCGATGCCTACGCGATGGTCGGGTTCCTGCAGCAGAACAATTTCATCGTCCCCAGTCTGGGACTGATGGTGAGCTGGAACGGCTTCCTCGGCGACGTATCCCCCGATCCGGCCACCGACCTCAGCGCCAGCCCGATCAGCGAGCTCTATCACACCTTCTTCCGGAAGCTGGTCGCCGCCTTCCGCTCTCCGCGCCTGCCCGACCCCGGTCCCTACCGACCCGCGATGAACCTGAATCTCGACCCGATGCAGTTCGCCGACCCCGACATCACCCTCGGCGCACTCGGTGTCGGCCCGGACGCCCCGCGCGACTGCACCGTACTGTCGTGCGGCAACACCCCGCTGCGTGCGCCGCTGTCGGGCAATCCGGGTTGCTTCGCAATCACCTGCCTGCCGCTCACCGCACAGGCACCGCACCGGGTGGGCTGAGCGCGATCTCGGTCGACGTCACTCGTCGATGATGCCGCGTTCGACCAGCAGTGCGAGCACCCGACCGGCGAGTTCCTCGATGTCGGCACCGGTGGTGTCGAAACGCAGGTCCGGCGATCGCGGCTTCTCATAGGGAGCGTCGATCCCGGTGAGACCCTTGAGTTCACCGCGCCGCGCCCGGGCGTAGAGACCCTTGGGGTCGCGTCGTTCGCACTCGGTGACCGGCGTCGACACGTGTACCTCGATGAAGTCGAGCTCGGCGGCGCGATGCAATTCGCGGGCGATCTCCCGATCGGAGTGCAGCGGCGAGACCATCGACGCGATCGCGATGACCCCGGCGTCGGCGAACAGACGCGCGAGATGCCCGACACGCCTGATGTTCTCGGCACGGTCGCCGGGTGAGAAACCGAGGTCGTCGGAGATGCCGTGCCGGATGTTGTCGCCGTCGACGAGATAGGCCACCCGCGCCCGGTTCACCAGTTCGCGTTCGAGCGCCACCGCCACCGTCGACTTGCCCGACGCGGGTAATCCGGTCAGCCACACCGTCGCCCCACGTTGTCCGGTCTTGGCCCACCGTTCGGATCGCTGCAGCGAACTCGGATGCCACTTGATGTCATTGCGCGTCGCCTTGCCCGGAATGACCTCCCGTGCCTCGAGGATCGTGCCGGCCGCCACGGTGTCGTTGGAGGCCTCGTCGATGAGGATGAACGCGCCGGTGTCGCGGTTCTGGGCGTAGGTGTCGGCCACGACGACCGATGAGGTCCGTAGCGTCACGGTACCGATGTCGTTGAGCCCCAACTCCGTTGGTCCGACGACCTCGAGCAGCGACTCGGGGTCGAGGCGTCGTTCCAGTGACTGCACGGTGGCGCGCACCGTGGTGGCTCCCTGTTTGAGAGCGACGCGATCCCCGGCGTGCAGTGGCGCCGACGACAGCCAGCACAGTGTCGCCGACAGTTCCCGGGCCGAGACCGGTAGGTGCGCGTCGGGCGCGCCGCTGATGATGACATCGCCACGGCCGACATCGATCTCGTCGGCCAGCTGCACCGACACCGACAGGCCCGCGACCGCGACGGGCCGCTGGGGGTCGAGGGTGTCCACCGACGTCACGGTGCTGACCGACCCGGACGGCAGCACGGTGATGGGATCACCGGGCGCAAGGGTGCCCGCAGCCACGCGGCCGGTGTAGGTGCGCTTTCCGTCGGGCCCGGGGCGCGACACCCACTGCACCGGCAACCGGAGTTCCCGCGGCTGCGGCGACGGTGCCGCCAGCTCCACCGCCTCGAGATACTCCAGCAGCGTGGGTCCGGCGTACCACGGCGTGTTGGCCGACCGGTGCACGACATTGTCGCCGAGGGTGGCGGCCACCGGGATCGCCGTGATCTCGCCGATCCCCAATTGCACTGCGAGTTCGGTCAATTCGTCCTGCAGCTCGCCGAAGCGATGCTGTGAGTACTCGACCAGGTCGATCTTGTTCACCGCGGCGATCACATGCGGTACCCCGACCAGGGTCGCAATCCGGGCGTGGCGGCGGGTCTGGCGTTGGACGCCGTGACGAGCGTCGACGAGCAGCACGGCCACATGGGCATTGGACGCCCCGGTGAAGGTGTTGCGGGTGTAGCGCTCGTGGCCGGGGGTGTCGGCGAGAACGTAACTGCGTGTGTCGCTGGCGAAGAACCGGTAGGCGACGTCGATGGTGATGCCCTGTTCCCGTTCGGCGCGCAGACCGTCGGACAATGCGGCCAGGTCGACGTCGCCGTCGGAGGAGGTGACCCCCGCCAGATGATCGGTGGGCAGGCTGCCGGTGTCGTGCAGCAACCGTCCGATCAATGTGGACTTGCCGTCGTCGACGCTGCCCGCGGTCGCCAGCCGCAGGATCTGGCGGCGCGCAGCGGAGATCGCGGTGCTCATCAGAAGTATCCCTCTCGCTTGCGGTCCTCCATCGCCGCCGACGACGTCCGGTCGTCGGCACGGGTCTCACCCCGCTCGGAGACGGTCGCCTCGCTGATCTCGGCGATGATCTCGGGAATGGTGGTGGCCCTCGACCGCACCGCACCGGTGATGGTGAGGTCACCGACGGTGCGGTACCGGACCCATTCGGTACGCACGTCGTCGGCGGCGGTCGGCTGTGAAAACGGCGACACCGCAAGCAGAATGCCGTCCCGGTCGAAGACCTCGCGTTGCGACGCGTAGTAGATCGACGGCAGGTCGAGACCCTCGAGTTCGATGTAGCGCCAGATGTCGGTCTCGGTCCAGTTCGACAACGGGAACACCCGCACCGACTCGCCACGCCGGATGCGGCCGTTGTACAGCGACCAGGGCTCGGGACGCTGGGCCCGCGGATCCCATTGTCCGAACTCGTCGCGGAAGCTGAACACCCGCTCCTTGGCGCGGGCACGGTCCTCATCGCGGCGGGCACCGCCGAACGCGGCGTCGAATCCCCCTTCTTCCAAGGCGTCCAACAAGACCCGGGTCTGCAGCCGGTTGCGTGATCCCGACGGGTCGGTCGATTCGGCGATGCGCCCGGCGGCGATCGCGTCGGGTACCGACGCCACGATGAGTTTGATGCCTGCGGGGTTGTCGGCGCTCGCGGCCACGCGCCGATCCCGGAACTCGATGACCTCGTCGAAGTTGTGGCCGGTGTCGACGTGCAGGATCGGGAACGGCAAAGGGTGCGGCCGAAAAGCCTTCTCGGCCAGCCGAAGGAGTACGATCGAATCCTTGCCGCCGGAGAACAGCAGTACCGGCCGCTCGAGTTCGGCGACCACCTCGCGGATGATGTGCACCGCCTCGGACTCCAGGATGCGCAGTGCGGCAACATGATCGAATTCGGCGGTGGCCACGTTCTCGGGGGTAGCGTTATCGGGAGAAGTCATAGCGGATATCCGTTCCTTTCCGCATCACGGCGGTAGCGCTGCGCCCATTCCTTGGACCTCGCGTTGGACTGCGGTGCGATCGGAGGGGGCGGAGCCAGATCGGGATCGAGACCCAGCGCAGCGAGCACGGCGGCGGTCGTGCCCTGGGGATCCTTGACCAGCTCGCCGAATTCGATGTCGATCGGCGTGATGCCCTCGTCGGCGAACCAGCGGCGCCACTGCCGCTCCTGATCGGCGAGGATCGTCGCGAGATGCGCGATCCCCTCGGCGTTGTACTGTGCGCGTTCATCACGCGCGGGGTCGAAGTGCGGACCGTGCCCGTCGCGCCAGACGCGCGTCTGTACCGCCCGCCACATCGACACCGCTTGCGGCACAACGTCATCGCGGAACACGTGGACGAACAGCGGATCGGCCCCGAGGAGTTCGCGCAGAGCGGTCCGCAACGATCCCGAGCCGACCCGGGTCCGCGCGATGAGCAGCGGTGTCTGATTCCACATCAGTTTGCCGCCCCAGACCCCGTTGGCGCTGCGACCGGCGGCCAGGACATCGGCCTGCCACCGGGTGAAGTCGCGGGTGTCCACGGCACCGACGTCGATCTCGTCGAGCAGGTCGAGTATCGCCGAATCCCGCACTCCGGCAAACCATTCACGGGGCTGCGGCGATTCCGAGGACGAGGCGAAGTACTGGAAGAACTCCTCGGGCGTTCCGGCCACCCCGGTGGCCGCGAGTGACTCGACGAGCAAGGTACTACCGCTACGCTGGCTCGCACACACCAGGTAGCTCTGCGGGTGGGGCATCGGCTCAGTCTAACCACGCCGAAACCGAGCGCAACCTGGGCTTTTAGCCTCAATACGCGGGTAATTGTTGACTTTTCGCGATCGGGGTGAAGCGCTCAGCGGGGTGTGCGATCGGCGGTGGACGCGCGCACCGCATCGCCCTCACCGGAGGTGATGTCGCCGTCGAGCTCACGGCGCGCACCGAGCGGACGCCGCGAGGGCAAGGCCTCTTCCTCCGGTGCGGTGTCGAGGGCTTTCGCGTGGAAGGCCGCCATGAATCGCTCGGCGATGGCGGTGCCCTCGGGTTCGGTGGGGAGCTCGTCACCGGTACTCGTGCGCCACCGGGCAAGACGGTCGGCGAGATCGGCGCGGATCTGCGCGTAGGCGGGATCCTCGGCGACGTTGTTGCGCTCATCCGGATCGGAATCGAGGTCGTAGAGCTCGACACGGGGCCGGTCGCGTTCGGTCACCGCCGGATCGATCGAGCGCGCCGAGGCGCTGTCGGCGATGTCGAGGGGCAACAGCAGCTCGGGTCGGTGCGCGTAGTTCTCGATGTAGCTGTGGTGTTTGGTCCGCACGGCGCGGATCGGATCGAACGCGTCGTGATAGGTCTTTTCGGTGTAGACCTCGTCGCGGCAGACCTCGTCGCGGACCGACCGACCCGCTCGGACGAGTTGCGCGGCGTGCGAGTCACCGTCGACATCGGCGGGCACGCCGAGTCCGAGCAGATCGAGGATCGTCGGGGTGAGGTCGACCCCGGAGAACAGGCCGTCGTAGACCTGCGGTGACATCACACGCGCCGCCGGCGGCCGGATGATCAGCGCGATCCCGGTGCCCTGGGCGTAGAGCGTCGACTTCGCGCGGGGAAACGCCAGGCCGTGGTCTGTGACGAAGACGATCCACGTGTTCTCGGTGAGCCCGAGATCGGCGACCGTCTCGAGCAACCGGCCGACCGCGGCGTCGGCCTTGGTGATGCTGCCGTGCAGTCCTGCCAGGTCCTCACGCACATCGGTGGTGTCGGGAAGGAATCCGGGGACGTCGATGCCGGAGGTGTCGGCGGGCGGATACTCGTCCTCGGGGTAGGGGCGATGGGTCTCGAAGAACCCCGCGGTCAGCAGGAACGGCTGCTGCGGTGCGGTACGGACGTGGTGGCCCAACCACCACTGCGACTCGGCGACGACGTAATCGCAACGCGAGTCGGACACGTCGACCGAGTCGAAGCCGATGCTCGTCGGGTCGGTGCTCTCGTGTTGCATGCCGAACAGGACCGTCCGGTAGCCCGCCTCACCCAGGATCTGCGGCAGCGTGCGCACCCCCTCGCGGTAGGCGAACCCGTGATGGGCCAACCCGACGAGCCCGTTGCGGTGCGGATATTGCCCGGTGAACAGCGATCCGCGTGCCGGTGAGCACAGCGGCGCGGTCGCGTGCGCATCGGCGAAGCGAATACCCGAGGCCGCCAGCCGATCCAGATGCGGGCTCTCGACGCCGTCGGCGCCGTAACAGCTCAGGTGACGGCCGAGATCGTGCCAATGCACCAGGATCACGTTCTCGCGGGCCGGTTCTCCTACTGTCCGATCCGGCGCGCTCCGATCCGGTTCCGCGCTGTCGTGCACATCGTCAATGGGCATCGTCCCATGATGCACGCAGCGCTGTTCTGCTGTCGCAAACGGTCAGAGGTCGAGTCCATGTGTCCGCGTCGGCGGCGGACCGACGAACTCGAGGTCGAGGTCGGCCATGGCCGCGCCGAGCTTGCCCATCATGTGCTCCGGGTTGATCAGACCCTCGGTGTGGACGAGGTCGTCGGTGGCCTCGCCGGTGACGTCGAAGAAGTTCTCGAACACATCAGAGGTCAGGATGCCCAGCATCCGGGTGGTGTGCGCGTCCAAGGCGAAGCTGTGGATGGTGCCGGCCGGTGCGTGCAGGTAATCCCCGGCGGTGAGCAGGGTCTCGACGCCGTTGACGTACAGCCATACCCGGCCGGAGAGGACGATGAAGTTCTCCGTGTGGTGGCGATGGAAGTGCTGCGGGATGTACGGCGACCGGCCGCCGAGGGTGAGCACCGAGAAGTACCGGCCTCCGGTGTTGGCACCGCGCGCCTGATAGGAGTTGAGGGAGTCCGGCCAGGCACGCCGATCCCCGGTGAGTGCCCGTAGGAAATATCCCTGCGGCCCCGACGGCAGCGCATCGTCCCACTCGTCGGATGCCGCCGCGAGCGCCTCGTCGTGGGCACGCGCACCGATCGACGAGAAGAGTTCTGTCAGTGGGGTTTTCACACCTGCGTGCGCATCGGCGGAGTAGATGTGGGAGTCCACCCCCGCGCCACTGCCGGCGAGTGCGTCCAACGCACCACCCGGAGCGGAAAAGAACAGGATGCGCGAGCAGTGACCGAGCATGCGGTAGGCGACCGGTGTTCCCGGCGGCACGTGGATGGAGTCACCGGGCGCGAGAACACGGCTGCGCCCCGGGAGCCAGAACTGCACCGAGCCCTCGAAGACGTGATACGAGCGTTGATGGTTCGGCAGGACGTGGAATGCGGCGCCCGCGCCTCGCGGGCCGAGAATGAATGCGGCGTCGAACAATCCGCCGGTATCGGCCGTTCGCGCGATGACCGTCCAGAGCTGGTTGTCGATCTCGTAGCGCAGCCCCTCCCCACTCGCGAGGCGATACGGGACGGCTTCACCGGGGAGGGCATCGATGATCGGGGCACGATCATGCATGGCTTCCGGGTCGATGGTGGTGGTCATGACTTCTCTCCTGAGGTGTGGGCGGGTCGGGACAGGGCCGACGACGGCGAGACCGACGCGTCGGGGTGCAGATGGCGGACGAAGAATCCCGCGATGTCATCGAAGCCGAAGTCGGTGCGGCACTGCGACTCCCGGCCGTTGCGGGCGGAATACAGCAGAGCGGGAGCGGCACCCTCCGCGGCGAGCCGGCCCTCGTCCATCGCCGGCGGACCCGGCACGTCGGATCGTCGGGGCGGGTTCAGGAAGCCGTGCCGGTAGCCGTCGACGAGGTAGAGGTCGGCCTCCACCCCGGCGTCGGCGAGCGCGCGGAACAACAGGCGGCTGTGGTCGTCGCCGACGAGGACATCGGCGGTACCGTGCGAGATCTGGAAGGGTGGGGCGTCGCGGCGGACGTGATACAGCGGACTCGCCGCGCGGGCGGCCTCGGGGAGGTCGGCGGGGTCGCCACCGAGGAGCCGTCCTTCGGGAGTCAGAGCCGGTGTGGAGCCGCCGGGCAGCGGCTGTCCGGGTGCCACGTCACCGGCGACCAGAGTTGCCGGACCATAGGATTCGGCAACGGCGGACACCCGGGCATCGACGTCGGCGTCCTCGCCGGGCAGTCGCGCGCGATGCGCGTGGAGTCCCACGAGCGCGGCGAGGTGACCGCCGGCCGAGGCACCCCACACCCCGATGCGTTCGGGGTCGATGCCGTATTCGTCTGCGCGAGTGCGCAGATGGTCGATCGCAGCACGGACGTCGTGGAGTTGCGCCGGGAATCGGGCGTCACCACTGAGTCGATAGTCGATGCTTGCCATCACGAATCCGGCTGCGGCGAAATGACGGCGCAGATCCGGGCAGAGCGTGCGGTCGCCGGTGAACCATCCGCCACCGTGCACGAAGACGATGGCCGGATGGGGTCCGGGGGCCGAGGGGCCGACGAGATCGAGGAGCAGGTCACCGGAGGGCCGGGATCGGTAGACGACGTCGCGCTGCACGGCGTCGGACGGGGAGGAACTCACCGTGCCAGTGTCACCGCGGGGATGTGATCTGGTCCACATGGAATCGCCTCACGATCATGAGGTCCGGCCTCATGATCGAGTGTCGGCGGCGATCTGCTCGGCGATGGCGGCGAAAGCATCGACGAGGGCGCTCTGCTTGGCACGCAGGTGACACAGGTAAGTCGTGACCGGCGCCAGGTCGATGATCGGGACGTACCGCAGACCCGGTCGCGCATGGGTCACCGTGGCCGACGACCCGCAGATGTTGACTCCCACCCCGGCGCTGCACAGCTGCAGGACCTCGTCGAAATGCGTTGCCAGCGGCAGTATCTCGAGATGTCGACCGCTCGGACGCGGATCGACGAACCAACTCTGCGGTTCGCCGCCACCACGCATCCCGATGAAGGTCTCGTCGTCGGTCTCGGCCAGCGTCACCGCATCCCGCCCGGCGAGACGATGCCCCTCGTTGACGACGAGCACCCGATCCTCGGACCACAGGGGTCGCACCACGACCCCTGCCGGCTCGACCGGCGGCTGATCGGCGATCATCAACGAGACGTCGACCTCTCCCGAACGCAGCGCGGTGAGTGCATCGGTGAGTGGCAGGCCGTGGATCTGCCAGGTCGTGTCCGGGTGGCGCTCGACGGCCGTCGCGAGCAGCCGGTTGCTCATCTCGCTCGACGCCGCGATCCCGATGCGCAGCACCGACGCGGTGCCCGAACTGTCGGCCCAGGCGATCACGGTGTCCATCGCGGCGACGGCGTCACGGGCGAGCCGGACGAGGGCGGCGCCGTCGGCGGTGAGCTCAACCTGCCGCGAGGTGCGGCGGAACAGTGTGACGCCGGTCCGGCGTTCGAGTTGCTGGATCTGCTGGCTCAGCGAAGGTGCCGAGATGTGCAGGCGCTGCGCGGCGCGCGTGAAGTGCAGTTCCTCGGCCACCGCAAGGAAGTAACGCAGGTGCACGATGGTGAGATCCACTTCCCGATGTCCTCCTCGCCGCGGCTCACCCCAGTGTGGCAGGCAGATGCTTGCGTGATCCGCCGATCACCACCAACAGCGACACGAGGAGCAGCGCGGCGAGGATGAGCAGCAACTCGACGGTGGTGAACGGCGGCGTCAGCGCGGCCAACAGGGTCGGGACCGCGAAACCGGTGTAGGCGACCGCATAGAAGACACCGGTGAGTTTGGCGAGTTCGTGTGCGGGCGCGATCCGTTGGACCTCCAACAACCCCGACACCAGGCCGATGCCGAAGCCGCAGCCGAGCACCACACTCGCGGCCACCCCGATGAGCAGATCATCGGTGGTCACCGCGACCAGCATGACCGCCATCCCGACGACGAGGATCACCAGTGCGACGATGAGGCCGCGGGCACTCGACTGCGAGTCGATGCGGCGCGCCAGCGGTTGGATGGCAGCACCGGCACCGAGTGCGATGACGCTGAGCAGCGTGGCGTACGCCAGCCCGAGGCCACCCGCGGCGTCGGCCAGCAGCACCGGCTGGTAGCCGTAGGAGAGCCCGCAGGCGACGAAAAGCCAGGGGCCACAGATCATCACGACACGCACGAAGCGCCGGTGACGCGCCGAGGTGACCCGCAGCCGGGCAGAGATCGGTGCCGGCGCCTGGGGTCGCACCGTCTCCGGTGCGCGGCCGATCAGCACCAGAAACGGCGCCGACACCGCGATGTGCAGGATGAACGGCAGGATCTGCGGAATCGGCCCCCATTGGGCGATACACCCGGCGATCAACGCACCCGAGGCCGAGCCCAGGGTGAACGCCAGTGACGCCCGACGAGCGCCGGCGCCGCGGTCGGCGGCCGGATCGAACGGCGCCGTCGACAATTCCTTGAGCCAACTCGTGCCCACCGACATCGCGGTCCCGACCGACATGCCGGCCAACAGCCGACCCGCGATGATCGGGAACTGGCCGAGTTCGTCGAACGCCAGCAGCACGCTGCCCGCCACACCGAAGGCGACGCCCGCGATCATCGGCAACCGGCGGCCCAGGTGATCCGACACCGCTCCGGCGATGATCAGTGCGGGAGCCAGTCCCGCGACGTAGACCCCAAGAAACAGGGTCACCGTCGCCGACGAGTAGTGCTCGACATCGCGATACATCAGCAGCAGCGGGCTGAACTGGTTGCCCGACCAGGCGCAGACGAACAGCGCGCCGAACACCAGGACCCATGGCCGACGATCCGGACCGCGCTGGTCACGCGGCGACACGGTGGCGCCGGCGCGGATGGGCATCGACGAACTCATATCGCGCCCTGATAGCGCGCGAGATGCGCTTCGAGGAGGCGCTCGTACTCCTCCCGCTCTCCGGCGAACAGGCAGGCCGCCAGCCGTTGGTGATCGTCGTGCGAGGCCGGGAGGGTGGCCGGATCGATCCGCAGCAGCACATTGCGCAGACGCTGTTGCCGCCCGCGCAGGAGCTCGTAGAAGTGCGCGGCGATCGGGTTGTTCGACGCGCGTACCGCCAGGAGATGGAACTCGTCGTCGGCCTCGACGAAGCCGTCGACGTCGGCGTCCGCGGCGAGACCGGCCTGCCGGGCGAGGTTGCGCTCGATCAGCTCACGAAACTCCGCAGACGGACCGCCCGCTGCGAAAACCTGGCGCGCAGAAGCACTTTCGATGGCCTGGCGCATGGCGAGCACGTCGGCGGCCTCGGTCGCGGTGACCGGACTGACCACCGCTCCGCGGCGCGCGATGAGCGTGAGGAACTGCTCGGCGGCCAGCCGCAGGAACGCCTCGTGCACCGGCGTTCTACTCAGGCCGAGGTCGGCACCGACCTCGACCTCGCTGAGCAGTGTGCCACCGGCGAGCGCTCCGGAGATGATGCGCTCGCGGGTTGCGGCATACGCCTCGTCGGCGGCGTTGGACAACTGTGCGGGCATGCGGCGACCCTACATCTTGCATGCAAGCATGCATACAAGATGTGATCCGGGTGGGCGGCCCCGACGACCTAAACTGGACACACTCTCTGCTCGACCTGCACACAGAACGGATTGCCGACCATGGCCGATGACACCACCACCGGTGGCTCCGTCGTCGAGCCGCCGGACATCCCGGCCTACTCCCACGAGGTGTGGCACGCCCCCTCGACGCCGGTCGATCTGCCCGGCAGTGCCCCCGGGAATCTGTCCCGCGCCGAGGCCGCCGCCAACCGGATCGCCCTGATCGCCGCCGGAGCCGGGGCCGGGGAGCGCATCGGGAGCAAGGACGACATCCGCAAGCTGTGCTCGGTATCGGTGGGCACCGTCAACGAGGCCATCAAACTCGCTCTCGCCCGCGGGGTCATCTCGTCACGACCGGGGCCGGGCGGCGGCATCTTCGCCAAGAATCCGCCGCCATTGTCGCGGATGAACGGCTGGTTCCGAGCGGCGACCGAGGATCGTTCGGCGCTACTCGAGTCGATTCAGATCCGTGACGCACTGGCACCCCTGCTCGTCGACGAGGTGCTCTCCACGATCACCGACGCCGATCAGCGCGAATTCGCGTCGCTGGCAGAGGTGGTGCGGAAGTCGTTGCGGGGCACCGACGTCATCGAATTCGTCTGGGCCGTCTGGAATGTCCACGAGTACTTCGCCAACATCGGCGGCAACCAACTTCTCAACAGCCTGTACCTCTCGATCATGGAGGTCGGAACCTCCCATCTGCGCGCCCGGCTCAGCGCCGACGCAGGCGCGACCGACGCTCCCCCGCTGCATCTGGCCGGCTTGGCGGCAGTGTGCCTCGATCTCGTCGACGCCCTTGCCGTCGGCGACGCATCGGGTGCGATCGACGCGTTGCGACGCACCGATCCGACGATGATCCTGCGGCCGCCGGCCGACGATCCGACTGCCTGAGTCCCGCTCCTCGACCGACATCTCCGGCGTCAACCAACGCCGACGGCTTCGCCCCAGCGCCGCGCCACTACCTGGATGAATGTCGTATTCCGTAAATAATCATGATTTTTTCTGTCGGACCCTTGACAGGTCGGTCACAGCTGAAGCACTCTGTGATCCACACAATTGATCATGTTTATTTCGACCCGAGAGCAAGAGCCCGGTGTCGGGACGGAGGAGCCCGCGATGCTCGTTCAACATTTCCGAGATCTCATGGCCGGCGTGTGCGCGCCGGTCACGGTCGTGACCACCGCCGACGCCGACGGGCCACAGGGCGCCACGGTCAGCTCACTGGCTTCGCTGTCGCTGCGGCCGGCGTTGCTCTCGATCGCCCTCGACCGCCACTCGCGGCTGCTCTCCGGCATCCAGGCCACCGGCCGGTTCGGCGTCAACGTCCTCGGCGCCGGACAGGACGACACGGCGATCGCCTTCGCCAGCCGCACTGTGGACCGCTTCGGCACCACCGAATGGTCGATGAGCGACGGCCTGCCACGCCTCGACGAGATCGCCGGGTGGGCTGCCTGTGATCTCTGGCGCACCGTCGAAGCCGGTGACCACCTGCTGCTCATCGGCGCCGTACGCCATGCCGCCTCCACCCACCGAGCCCCACTCGTCTACGGCCACCGCACCTTTGGCACACACTCCCGATTCGCCGAACGGTCGCGCCCGGCCATCGTCGACCTGATCACCGCCTGTGCGAGCTGACCATCCGCGCCACCCCAGTCACCCGACCTCATCGACACCGCCCCGTACCCACACCACAGGAGAAACCATGACCACCACCACTGCCCCGTCCGCCGCCCAGGAACTGGCCACCACCGAGACTCCCAGCACCGAGAGCCCCAGCACCGAAAGCCCTGCTGCCGAGATTCCCTCTGCCACTGAACTCGTCGCCCGCGCCCGGGAGTTGCGCCCACTGCTGTCGGCCAACGCCGCCCAGGGCGAGAAGGACCGCCGTGTCGTCGAGGAGAGCATCACCGCACTCACCGACGCCGGGCTGTTCAGGATCTCGGTACCCCGGCGCTACGGTGGCTATGAGACCTCCATGCGCACCATGCTCGACGTCTCCGCCGCGGTCGGCGAGGCCGACGGCGGTACCGCGTGGGTGCTGACCCTGACCAACGTGTGCAACTGGCTGATCGGCCTGATGTCCGAGCAGGCGCAGGAGGATGTCTTCGGCGCCGACCCCGACGCCAAGGTGTCCGGTGTGCTGGCCCCGACCGCGGAGACCCGCAAGGTCGAGGGCGGCTATCGCGTCAGCGGCAAGTGGTACTACAACTCCGGGTCCTATCACTGCACCTGGGCGGTGATGGGTATCCCGATCACCGATGCCGACGGCAACGTCGTCGACCAGGGCTGTGCCCTGATCCCCCGCTCCGACATGGGATTCGAGGACACCTGGTTCGTCGCCGGGATGCGGTCCTCCGGCAGCAACTGCCTGATCGCCGATGACGTGTTCGTCCCCGACCATCGGGTGCTGTCGGTTCCGCCGGCGATCGGCGGTCAGTACGCGACGCCGTTCACCGACGAGGTCCTCTACCGCAGTGCGCTGATCCCGGTGCTGGCCCTTGTCCTGGTCGGCCCGCAGCTCGGAATGGGGCGCGCAGCACTCGATTTCGTCATCGAGAAGGCCCCGAAGAAGCCCATCTCCTACACCTTCTTCACCTCCCAGAAGGAGTCCACCGCCTTCCAGTTGCAGATCGCCGAGGCCGCCCGGCTCATCGACACCGCGCACCTGCACGCCTATCGGGCCGCCGCCGACATCGACGAGGCCGCCGCGCGCGGCGACTACCCCGATTACCTCACCCGGGCCCGGGTCCGCTCGGACACCGGCTATGTCGCCGAATGCATCACCCGTGCCATCGACATCCTGCTCTCGGCACACGGGGCCGGGTCATTCGCCGAGATGAGCCCGCTGCAACGGATCTGGCGGGACTCGGCCACCGCCGCACGCCACGCCATCGTCTCACCCGCGGTCAGCTACGAGATCTACGGCAAGGCCCTGCTCGGTGTCGACGAGCCGATCACCCCGATGGTCTGAGCGCCCCACACTCGACACACCGCCACACCCCAGAAGGACACAACATGCGTATCGCCAATCTCGACGGCCGGGCCGTCCTCGTCACCGGTGAGGCCGGGGCCGAGACGGGCACCGACATCGCCGCGGCCTCCGATGGCCGATTCGGTCCCGACCTCGATTCCGTGTACCGCGAGTGGGATTCGTTCACCTCGTGGGCAACGGGCGTCGACGTTTCCGCCGACCGTTCCCCGATCGACCGGACCCGACTCGGCGCGCCCTCGCCGACACCCCGGCAGGTGTTTGCGATCGGACTCAACTACGACGAGCACGCCGCCGAATCGGGATTCGACTCACCGGAGAATCTGCCGCCGGTGTTCACCAAGTACGTGTCGAGTTTCTCCGGGCCCGATTCCAGCGTCGTACTGCCCCAGGGTGGCGCGGTGGATTGGGAGGTCGAACTCGTCGTCGTCATCGGTCGTGAGGCCGAAGCGGTCGCCGAGGACGTCGCGTGGAACCACGTCGCGGGCCTCACCGTCGGCCAGGACATCAGCGAGCGGATCACCCAGACACGCGGCCCGGCACCACAGTTCGGTCTGGGGAAGTCGTTCGCAGGGTTCTCCCCGCAGGGACCGTGGCTGGTCACCCCGGACGAACTCGCCGACCGCGACGACCTCGAACTCGGTTGCGGCATCGACGGCGAAGAAATGCAGAAGGGCCGCACCAGCGATCTCATCTTCGGAGTGGCCGCACTGATCGCCGGCCTGTCGCAGACGGTCACCCTCTACCCCGGCGACGTCATCTTCACCGGCACCCCCGCCGGAATCGGCGCAGGCCGCGACCCCAAGCGGTTCCTCGAGCCCGGGGAGCACCTCGACAGCTGGATCACCGGTATCGGTGAACTGCACCAGACCTTCGTCTCGGCCACCGGAAAGTAGACGACCATGCCTTTGCATCGCCTCGCATCCATCACCATCGGCGTACCAAATGTCACCGAAACCGCCTCCTATTACACCGAATTCGGTCTCACCCCCGAGACCGACGGCTGGTTTTCCACCACCGACGGCGGCAACCAGCTGCGCATCGTCTCGACCCCGACCCGACGCCTGGTGTCATTGGTGGTCGGAGCCGACCATCCCGACGACATCGATCGCATCGCGCACAACCTCGGCGGCCTCGGAATCGCCTTCGAGCGCACCGCGACATCAATCGCGGCGATCGAGGAGGCCACCGGGCTGCATGCCACCGTTGAAGTCTCGCAGCGGATCTCGGCACCGCGGGTGGAACCGACCCGGTACAACGGGCCCGGACGCATCGAACGCGACGGACTGCGCGCACCCGGTGTCCTGCGCGACGGGCCAGTCCGACCGCACAAACTCGGCCACGCCGTCATCGGTAGCACCGATCATGCAGTGACACAACAATTCTTCACTCACGGGCTGGGATTCAAGATCAGCGACGAGGTACCCGGTCTCGCAGCCTTCATGCGATGCTCCACCGATCACCACAACATCCTCGTCCAACAGGCGCCGATCAACTTCTTGCATCACACGTCCTGGCAGGTCGACGATGTCGACGAGGTGGGCCGCGGCGCGATGCGCATGCTCGAGGCCGATCCGGACCGTCACGTGTGGGGCCTCGGCCGCCATTACGCGGGCTCGAACTTCTTCTGGTACCTCAAGGACCCGGCGGGGAACTTCAGCGAGTACTACTCGGACATGGATTCGATCATCGACGATCAGCTGTGGACCCCGGAGACCGTCGAGGGAGCAAAGGGGCTGTTCAGTTGGGGACCGCCTCCACCGCCGTCGTTCCTCATGCCCGAAGATCTCGCAGGTCTGATGACCGGAGCACACAGCGCCGGGTGAGGCCACCGGCCCACGCCACCGATCACGCATCCCTCCGACAGCCAGGAGCACCACCCCGATGGCCCTCGAGTCCACCGCCACCGATACCCCGATCTGGGAACCCGATCCCGCGCGGGCCGCCGCCTCGCAGCTCGCGGGGTTCACGGCATTCGTCGAAGAGCGCACGGGGCAACGATTCCCGGCATATCGCGACCTGTGGCGCCATTCCGTGGACGATCCCGCGGGTTTCTGGTGGGCCGTCACGAGGTACTTCGACGTCATCGCCGACGATCTGCCCGATGACGACTCGCCGGCTTCGGTACTGCCCGACGCGACGATGCCGGGCGCACGCTGGTTCCCCGGGACCCACCTCAACTACGCCGAGCACGCCCTCCGCCGGAGCGGGCCACAGCCGGCGATCATCAGCGTCGACGAGGCGGGCACCGAGTCGTCGGTGAGCTGGGACGAACTGCGCGGCATGGTCGGTGCCGTGCAGGCGTGGCTGCGCGGGCTGGGCGTTCGGCGCGGTGACCGCGTGGTCGGATATCTGCCGAACTCGGTGCACGCGATCGTCGGCATGCTCGCGACGACCGCGATGGGCGCGGTGTGGTCGGCGTGTGGTCAGGACTACGGTGCCGCCGGCGCGCACGCACGTCTCGGCCAGCTCGAACCGGTGGCACTGATCGCCGCCGACGGCTATCGGTGGAACGGCACCGCCCATGACCGTCGCGCCGTGGTCGCGACGCTGCGTGCGTCGACACCCTCGGTGCGCGCGGTGCTGCAGATCCCAATACTCGGCACCTGGGACGGCGCCGATCCCGCAGCCGGGGAACATGATTGGGAATCAATCATCGCCACACCACAATCGCCGGAGTTCACCAGGGTGGAATTCAGTGATCCCCTGTGGGTGTTGTACTCCTCGGGCACCACGGGCGTGCCCAAGGGAATCGTGCACGGCCACGGCGGCGTGATCCTCGATCACCTGAAACTACTGGGCCTGCACAACGATCTGCGGGTCGGTGAACGGTTCTTCTGGTACACCACCACCAATTGGATGATGTGGAACATGGTGGCCTCGGGGCTGCTGGTCGGGGCGACCATCGTGACCTACGACGGCAGCCCCGGATTTCCAGGTCCGGATCGGTTGTGGGACATCACCGCCCGCCACCGGGTCACCGTTCTCGGGGTCAGCCCCGGCCATCTCGCGGCGTCGGCGAAGGCCGGTCTGCATCCGGGCAGCGAACACGACTTGTCGGCACTGCGGGCGATCGGCTGCACCGGGGCACCGCTGCCCGCGCACAGTGTCGAGTGGGTGCGCGAGGAGGTCGGTGCCTCCGTGGCGGTGAACTCCACCAGTGGCGGCACCGACGTGGTGAGCGGATTCGCCGGTGGCGCACCGACGGTGTGCGTGTATGCCGGTGAGATCTCCGCGCCGCTACTCGGGGTGGATCTGCAGGCGTGGGATGCCGACGGGAACGCCGTTGTCGGCGAGGTCGGCGAACTGGTGATCGCCACACCCATGCCGTCGATGCCGATTCGATTCTGGAACGATCCGGACGGAACCCGCTATCGCGACGCCTATTTCGACGTGTATCCGGGGGTGTGGCGACACGGCGACTGGGTCACCATCACCGAGCGCGGAGGTGCGATCATCTCCGGACGCTCCGACGCCACGCTCAACCGGCAGGGTGTCCGCCTGGGCAGTGCCGACATCTACGACGTCGTCGACGCCCTCCCCGAGATCCGCGAATCCCTGGTCGTCGGCGCCGAACTCGACGACGGCTACTGGATGCCGTTGTTCGTGGTGCCGGCCGACGGGGTGACACTCGACGACGATCTGCGCGCGCGGATCGCCGAGGCCATCCGCACCCAGGCTTCACCGCGCCACGTCCCCGACGACATCATCGCCGTCGCCGCCATCCCCCACACCCGGACCGGTAAGAAGCTGGAGGTTCCCGTCAAACGCCTGATCCAGGGTCGGCCACTCGCGCAGGTCATCGGCACCGACACCGTCGACAACCCCGATGCGCTCGCCGCCTTCGCCCGTTTCGCGCACCACACCGAAGTTCTCGATGCCTGAGCGCTCCGTGTCCGGGGTCCCGGCACCCGGGATCATCGATGTTCACGCGCACGCACTGCCCGACTGGTATGTCCAGACCGCCATCGCCGCGGGACACCGTGTCCCCGACGCGATGCCGGATTGGCCGGGCTGGTCACCGCGTGCGCATCTGGACATGATGGAGTCGGTCGGCATCGGCCGGTCGGTGCTGTCGATCTCGTCACCCGGTGTGCATTTCGGCGACGACGCGCAGGCCCGTGACCTGGCCCGGCAGGTCAACGACTTCCTGGCGTCGCTGCATACCGAACACCCCGACCGATTCGACTTCTTCGCGTCCTTACCGTTGCCCGATGTGGGTACGGCGATCGCCGAGAGCCGCCGCACCGCCGACCTCGACGGCTGTGCGGGCGTGTGCATCGAAACCAATGCGCACGGAACCTATCTGGGTGATCCGGGCCTGTCACCGCTGTGGGACGAGCTCAACCGTCGCCGGAGTGTGGTGTTCATTCACCCCACCTCGCCTGCGGGTTTCGATCCGACGCAGATGGGGATGCCCGCGCCGCTACTGGAGTTCCTGTTCGATTCGACCCGTACCGTCGTCGCGCTGGCCGGCGCCGGAATCCTGCGCAGCCATCCCGGCATCCGGTTCATCGTCCCGCATTGCGGCGCCGTGCTCCCGGCGGTGATCAGCCGGGTCGAGTTGTTCCGGGAAGCCGGTCTGATGGACTGTGTCGGCGATGACCTCGGGGCCGACGGTGATCTCGGGTGGGAGCAACTGTGGTTCGATCTGGCCGGTGCGCCGATTCCCGATCAGCTCGCGGCTTTCGCGCGCCGGTTCGACGCCCGGCATCTGTTGTACGGCAGTGACTTCTGCTTCACCCCCGCATCCGCGGTCGGTTTGCTCGCCGGACTCCTGGACGACCAGTGGCCCGTTGCCGATCTCGGTCCATGGCGAAACCTGGTCGCCTACAACGCCGCCGCCCTGCTCGACATCTGACGGGCGGGAATCCGTTGAGCCGCCATAGCGCGATCCCTCGTCCGCGGCTTCGTCGACGCCTCCCACCCTGAACACCGACCGCCCACCCGTCCGGAGCCGGTGAACGGCTCCACACCGATCTCGGCGCCCTGCTGGGCGCAGGCCAACCCTCCTGACGCGCGCGTTGTCCGACGAGGGATGTTCCCGCTCTCGTAACCCCGTGCTCACCTGCTGTCGCCTCGCCGTAACGTTAGTTGTATACCTTTCTTCTCAGTAAGTATTGACATCGCAGGGCACCAGCGGGAAGCTATGACCATGATCACACCACGTACCTCCTACGACGTCGTCGTCGTCGGGGCCGGCATCGTCGGCCTCGCCCACGCTTATCACGCACTACGACGCGGGCTCTCGGTCGCCGTCGTCGAGCACAACGATCGGGTCGCAGGCGCGTCGGTCCGCAACTTCGGGCACGCCTGCATGACCGCCCAGTCCGGGCAAGCCCTGGACTATGCGCGTGCCGGACGCCGTCATTGGCTCGATCTCGCCGAGAAGGCGGGATTCTGGGCGGCGCCGACCGGTACCACGGTCCTGGCCCGGCACGCCGACGAACTGGCCGTGATGAGCGAGTTCTCCCAGGCTCACGGATCGGCGGCGGCGGTACTCCTCGACCGCGACACCGTCCTCGAGCGGGTTCCGGCCGCCGCCGACGGCGTGGTCGGCGGCATGTACCTACCGGCCGACCTCCAGGTCGACCCACGCGCCGCCGCCCCACGGATCGCCGCGTGGCTCGAGACGCAGGGCGTCACCTTCTTCTGGCGCACCGCAGCAACGTCTTTCGACACCGGAGTGGTCCGTACTTCACGGGGTGAGCTGCGTGCCGGCACCACCTTCATCACGGTGAATCACGACATCGATCGGCTCTTCCCCGAGGTCGCCGAGGACATCGGCCTGCAGCGGTGCCGCCTGCACATGATCAAAGCCGCTGTACCGACCCGTTTCCCGCTGACCACACCCCTGTTCACCGGGTGGTCACTGTTGCGCTACAGCGCCTTCGAGACGATGCCGTCGGTGCACCGGGTCGCCCAACGGCTGCACACCGCCCACCCCGGATACACCGCACTCGATCTTCACCAGATGTACACACCACAACCTGACGGCACCCTGTTGATCGGCGACACCCACCTCCGCGAGGTCACCGAATCGCCGTTCCAGGGCGAGGACGGATTCGCCTGCCTCCTCGAGGTCACCCGAGAGTTGTTCGGGGTCAACAGCATCGACGTCATCGAGCGCTGGCAGGGTGTGTATGCGACGGCACCCGGCCGTGAATTCCTGCTGCGCGAGCCACTTCCCGGCACCCACATCGTCACCGTCACCACCGGCATCGGCATGACCACCGGCATGGGTCTCGCCGAGTCCAGCGTCACCGCCGCATTCGATCCGTCCACCAGTTTCGCCCTCTGATGTCCACCACCGACCACCACAGGAGTACACCCCACATGTCCACTCTCCCCACCGAACTCATCGTCTTCGACATGGCGGGCACAACCGTCTCCGACGAGGGACTCGTGATCGCGAGCTTCCGCGCCGCCGACGAGCACGCCGGGCTGTCACGCACCGACGCGGACCGCGCGGCGATGCTCGACTACGTCTCCGAGACCATGGGGCAGTCGAAGATCACCGTGTTCCGCCACCTCGCCAAGGGCAACGAGGAACAGGCGCAGTCGGCGAACAAGGAGTTCGAACGGACCTATGCCCACCTCGTCGGCGAGGGCCGGTGCTCCCCGATGCCCGGCGCCGAGGAACTGTTCTCCCACTGCCGGGAGATCGGCGTGAAGATCGCCCTCACCACCGGTTTCGCACAGCAGACCCAGGAAGCCATCCTCGAGGCGCTCGGCTGGAGCGACATCGCCGACGTCGTCCTCTGCCCCGGCGAGGAACTCCGCGGCCGCCCCCACCCCGACATGCCGCTGGCCGCCCTGATCACGACCCGCACCAGCGCTGTCGAGGCCATGATGGTGGTCGGCGACACCGCGTCCGACGTCACCACGGGATTGCGCGCGGGCGCCGGACTCGTCGTCGGAGTGCTCTCCGGGGCCCACGACGCCGAGGCGCTGCGCGCCGCGGGCGCGCACGAAGTCGTCGACAGCGTTGCCGATCTGAGGGGGCTCATCCGCCGGTAACACCTCGACGCTTCGCGGAAGCACGCAGACCCTCCCGACGACCTGTCGTCGTTCTTCCCCAACCAGTTCCGAGTTTCACCGCCTGGAACACGAGTCCACGAAGGGTGTTCCCCTTCCTCGATCGGGCCGCCGACCGCGGCCGGGATCCCCGAGGCGGGTTCGTGGTCCCTCCACCGACGAACCCGCCCGGGACATCCACCTCACGCCGGTCTGATCGCCGCCCGTCCGCGCGGCACCCCCGGCCACTCACGGCACCTGCCGACGCATCGACGTCGCTGCGTCCACCCTCGCACACAACGCATCTCCCGCTTCTTTGCGCGTTCAGGGTGCCACCGATCCTGGCGTGCGCACCATGCGTTCGTCCCGTCCACCCGAAGGACGCCATGTCTCCCACCCCACGCTCGACCACCGCCGGATCACCGTCGGTGGCCGACCCCACGATCACCGACATCACCGGAAGCTACCGACGTTGGCGCATACAGATCTTCGCGATCACCTGGATCATCTACGCCGGGCTCTATTTCACCCGCCAGGCGTTCTCGGTCGCCAAACTCGGCATCCTCGAGGACCCGATTCTCTCGACGAGTCTGTCCAAGGAGGTACTGGCCAACCTCGACGCGGTGTATCTCACCGCCTACGCCTGCGGCCAATTCGTCTGGGGCGCCTTGTCGGATCGCATCGGTCCGCGTCGTGTGCTACTCGGCGGACTCGTCGCTTCGGCGTTCGCCGCCGTCTTCATGGGATTGCTTCCGGCACTGGTGTTCCTCGTGCCGTTGATGGTCATGCAGGGTCTGGCACAATCGACCGGTTGGTCGGGAACCCTGACCAACATGGCCAAGTTCTTCACCATCGCCGAGCGCGGACGGATTCTCGGATTGTGGTCCACCAACTACGCTTTCGGCGGTCTGGCCGCGGCACCGTTCCTGGGGTGGATCGCCTACAGCATCTTCGACAGTTGGCGGGTGGCATTCTTCGCCGGAGCGGCCGTCGTTCTCGTCGTCGGTGTGGCGACCTGGCGGCTGCAGCGCAACGCACCGTCGGAGGTGGGACTACCCGAGATCGAGGAATTCCGCTCCGCCATGGGAGAACCCGCCCCGGTCGGCGAGGTCACCGACGACGAACACGAGATGGCACGGGAGATCTCCCCGTCGGGATGGCAGAACTACCGCGCCGTGCTCGGCAACTCGATGGTGCTCACCCTCGGCGCCACCTATTTCCTGCTCAAGCCCGCCCGGTACGCAATCCTGTTGTGGGGCCCGGTGATCGTCGCCGAGCGCCTGACCGACGCGTCGAACCTCGAGGCCATCACCATCCCCGTCGCCTTCGGGGTCGCCGGCGTCGCGGCGCCGATCCTGTTCGGATTCCTCTCCGACCGCGTCTTCCACGCCAGGCGAATCCCGGCCTGCGTACTGTCGCTGTGCGTCCTGATCGCCGCGCTGGTCCTGTTCACCCCGCTCACGGCCACCGGGAACATGTGGATCATGGTCGCCGTGCTCGCCGTCATCGGCCTGACCCTCTACGGCGCCGACGCCATGGTGTCGTGTGTCTCGGCCGTCGACTTCGGCACGTCCAAACATGCCGGGGCCGCTACCGGAATCATCAACGGATGCGGTTCGGTGGGCGCCATCTTCGGCGGCCTGTTACCCGGGTACCTCGGGACGACGGCACTGTTCTACGGATTCGCCTGCGCTGCGGCGATCGCAGCCATCATCCTGGCGCCGCATTGGAATCGCGTTCCCAGCAGCGAGTGATCTGTCGGGGACCGCCGCCGCAACCCTCAATCCCGAAGATCAGGTAGGTACACAAGTCGGAAAGTAGTACAGTGCCCAACAACGGTGCAGTGTGGTCACAAACGGAGGTGTCGGTGTCGCCGAGATATCAGGAGATCTACGAGGCGCTGCGCCACCAGATCGTCGACGGCACGTATCAACCCGGCGACGAGTTACCGCCGGAGACCGTTCTGATGGATCAATGGCAGGTCTCGCGCGGCCCGATTCGGCAGGCGCTCTACAAGTTGCGGACCGAGGGGTTCATCTACACGACCCGCGGACGACCGGCGCGCGTACGACGACCGCACTCCCCGACGCAGACGTTGTCGTCGTTCACCCCGTTCTCGCAATGGGCGCTGACCACCGGCCGGGAACCGGGTAACCACACGATCAGTGTGTCCCGCACCCGGGTGACCGCCGAGATCGCCGAGGCGTTGCAGATCGGGGTCGACGACTTCCTGATCGAGGTGGTCCGCCTGCGCACCCTCGATGGCATTCCCGCACTCCTCGAGCGCAGCCGCTTCACCACCGATGTCGGGGCGAGATTGTTCGACTTCGATCCCGACAAGGGTTCGATCACCGATCATCTCGTGGACGAGGGGGTGCAGTTCGCCTCGATGCGCCACGAACTCGACGCCGTCGCCGCCGATGCCACCGACGCCGAGGCACTCCGGATCGATTCGGGTGCACCGCTACTGCGGGAACGGCGCACCAGTTACGACCCGCAGGGTCGACCGTTCGAGTACTCCGACGACCGCTATCGTCCCGATCAGGTGACGTTCTCGATCATGAACACGATGACCGGCGACGAACGCGGGTGAGGCCGGCCCGATACGCGCGCCGGTCAGCGCGTGGGCGGTTCGGTCGTGTCGACGACCTCGACGTCGATGATCTCCTCCTCGGAGACCTCGACGGCGACGCGCGCACCCGACGGGCCCGATTCATCCGGCGCCACCGATTCACCTACCTCGTCGTCGGCGGACTCGGTCACCACCGGTATCTCGTCGGTGATCTCCGTCCGGGCTTCGGCGGGCGCTTCGCGGCGCGACTCCTGTTCGGCCACATCCGCATCGCCGGATTCCGGTACGGCCGTCCCGTCGAGGACCGCCGCCCAGGAGTCCGGGCCGTCAAGCGTCACACCGTCACGTGCCGCCTGCTCCTCGACGGCGCGGACCTGGGCCATCAGGTCCAGCGTGCGGCGACGCGCCTGGTCCTCGACGCTGTCGTCGCCGGCCGTCACGGTGACCGAGAGTACGGCCGGGTCAATACGCTGCACCGGATATCCGGCGGCAGTGAGCCTTTCGAGGACCTTCTGGGTCAGCGCCAGCGCAGGCGCCGTGGTGGCGATCCCGTCGAGTACCGATCCGCGGTTCTTCTCGGCGGCTTTACGTTCTTCCCACTCGCGGATCTGCGTCTCGAGGTCGGCATGGGCACCGGACAGCACACCGGGCGTGCGGCCGCTGACCTTCTCGGTGAAACTGCGTGCCACCGCGTCGATGTCGAAGGGGTCGGTGGGATCATCGGCGGCGATCCGGGCATGAAAGAGCACCTGCAGCAACAGGTCTCCCAGCTCCTCCCGCAGGCTAGCCTGATCCCCGGCGTCGATGGCGTCGAGGAGTTCGTAGGCCTCCTCGAGGAGATAGCGTCGCAACGAGGCATGGGTCTGTTGACTCTCCCACGGACCGTTGCGGCGCAACGTGTCCATCAACGCGACCGCGGGCAGCAGATCGCTGCCACTCGGGATCGTCGCGGCGATCACCTGATCTCCCTGCGCGATTCGTGCCGCCACGAGCGGATGGCGTCGATCGGTCGACAGCAGCGTCCCGGCGATCCCGTCCTCGGCGAACACCGGCTCGAAGTGGTCGAGATCCCACAGCACGGTGGTCGGGACGTCCTCGGTGACGAAGACGGTGCCGGACAGGTGGGCACGCGCGCGCACGGGAATCATGTCCGGGCGGAGCGGATCGAGCAGGACCACCGTCATCTCCAGGTGCCTTTCGTCTGCGGGCTGCGACAACAGCGCACGGTAAGGAACAACATCGCGGTAGCTCACCGACAACATCACAACGGTAATCGCTGCACAAGCGACATCGTGGGACGTCACCGAGCGGGTCTCGCAGGACGACGCCGGCATGTGCGCCCATCGCGTTGACCACTCGGGCAGCCGACTCCGGAGTCGTCCGACCGCATGAACATCCACAATCTATTGCCGATGATCAACAATCGATTCGCTACCCTATACCCTGTCCGAATCGTCGGAGATCCGTGTCGTGGGAGGAAAGCCACATGTCGAGTTCCACCGAGGTCGTCGCGTCGCGAGCGCAGTTCCCCGGGATCAGTTCGCGCACCTGGGAACATCCGTCCGACCGCACCGCGCTGACGGCCCTGCGCAAGCTCAAGGGATTCGACCAGGTCCTCAAGACGCTGTCGGGGCTGCTACGAGAGCGTCAGCATCGGCTGATGTACCTGGCCACGTCGGCGCGCGCGAGCGACAAGCAGTTCGCCGACCTCGATACGCTGCTCGGTGAGTGCGTCGCCACCCTCGATGCCCCGACGACACCCGAACTGTTCGTCACACAGTCGCCGATCGTGAACGCCTACTGCATCGGCATGGACACGCCGTTCATCGTGGTGACCTCGGCGATGTACGAGCTGATGGATCACGACGAGATGCGCTTTGTGATCGGACACGAACTCGGACACGCACTTTCCGGCCATGCGGTGTACCGCACGATGCTCATGCACCTCACCCGGCTCGCCGCGTCCATCGGTTTCATCCCGATCGGCGGATGGGCCCTGCGCGCGGTGGTCGCCGCGCTGATGGAGTGGCAGCGCAAATCCGAGCTCTCCGGAGATCGCGCCGGCCTGTTGTGTTGCCAGGACCTCGACGTCGCGCTACGGGTCGAGCTCAAGCTTGCGGGTGGCAAGCACCTCGAGCAGATGGACACCCAGGCCTTCGTGGCGCAGGCCCGGGAGTACGAGCGCACCGGGGACCTGCGCGACGGCGTGCTCAAACTGTTGAATCTCGAGTTGGCGACCCATCCCTTCTCGGTGCTGCGCGCAGCCGAACTCACCCGCTGGGTCGACCGCGGCGAGTACGGCCGAATCCTCTCCGGCACATACCCGTTGCGCACCGACGACGACACCGCGAAGTTCTCCGACGACGTCGGCGAGGCCGCCCGCACCTATCGCGACAACTTCGATGAGTCGCAGGACCCACTGGTCAAGGGGCTGCGCGACGGACTCTCCGGTGTGGTCGACGGCGTCGGGCAGGCCGCGGCCGACGTCGCGGTCACCGTCAACCGCAAGTTCTCCCAGTGGCGGACGAACGCCCAGCAGAAGTACGACGAGACCAACCAACCCCCGCCGGCCCCCGACTCTGAAGCCACCGACTCCTGAGCGCCCCTGACTCCTGGCAGGTCCTGGTTCCCAGGACCACCGACTCCTAGGCTGCCGGCGTGGGCTTGAGCTGAGTCAGGAACGTCGTCAGGTAGTCGATGAGTTCGTTGTCGCGCAGACGCGCGGATCCGACCCCACCGGTGCGCGGGATCGGCAGCGTCACGACCGACGTGGTGGCGCGGTAGGACGCCGCCGAATACAGCCGCTTGAGTCGGACCTGTTCACTGTCGAGCAGATGCAGCGGCGAGATCTTGACGTTGGTGCCGACCGCACCGATCTCGGCGACACCCCGTTCTCGGCACCGCAGACGGAGTTTCGCGATCGCGGCGAGTCGCCGGGTTTCCTCCGGCGGTTCGCCGTACCGGTCGAGCAACTCCGCGAGCACCGCAGACACCTCGTCGTCGTCGGTGGCCGAGGCGAGTTTGCGATACGCCTCGAGACGCAGACGATCGGAGTCGACGTATTCGACCGGGATGTGGGCGTCGACCGGGAGATCGATGCGCACCTCCGTCGATTCCTCGGTGGTGACCGGTGTGCCGTCGGCCGCGGCCCGGTAGGCCTCCACCGCCTCGCCGACCAGACGGACGTACAGATCGAAACCGACGCCCGCGACGTGTCCGGATTGCTCTGCGCCGAGGACGTTTCCGGCCCCGCGCAGCTCGAGGTCCTTGAGCGCCACCGCCATTCCGGCGCCGAGCTCATTGTTCTGCGCGATGGTCGCCAGGCGGTCGTAGGCCGTCTCGGTGAGCGGTTTCTCGGAACTGTAGAGCAGATAGGCGTATCCGCGTTCACGACTGCGGCCGACGCGTCCACGCAACTGATGCAGCTGCGACAGGCCGAGATTCTCGGCGCGGTCGACGATCAGGGTGTTCGCGTTGGAGATGTCGAGTCCGGTCTCGATGATGGTGGTACACACCAGCACGTCGTATTCGCGGTTCCAGAATCCGGACACGGTGCGCTCGAGCTGATCCTCGTTCATCTGTCCGTGTGCGACCACCACCCGCGCCTCGGGCACCATGTCGGCGATGTCCTTGGCGGTCTTGTCGATGGTCGAGACCCGATTGTGGACGTAGAAGATCTGCCCGTCACGCAACAGTTCTCGGCGAATCGCCGCGGCAACCTGCTTGCGCGCGTAGGCGCCGACATAGGTCAGCACCGGGTGACGTTCCTCGGGCGGGGTGAGGATCGTCGACATCTCGCGGATGCCCGCCATCGACATCTCCAGGGTGCGCGGGATCGGCGTCGCCGACATCGTCAGCACGTCGACATGGGTGCGCAGCGATTTGATGTGTTCCTTGTGCTCGACCCCGAAGCGCTGCTCCTCGTCGACGATCACCAGACCGAGGTCCTTCCAGACGATCCCGGTCTGCAGCAGGCGATGGGTGCCGATGACGACGTCGACCGAACCCTGTGCCATCTGCTCGATGATCTCCTTGGACTCCTTGGCGTCGGTGAAGCGCGACAGGCCACGCACCCGCACCGGGAACCCGGCCATCCGTTCGGTGAAGGTCTGCAGATGTTGTTGCGCCAGAATGGTTGTCGGGACCAGCACGGCAACCTGCTTGCCGTCCTGGACGGCCTTGAACGCCGCGCGCACCGCTATCTCGGTCTTGCCATAGCCGACGTCACCGACGATGACGCGGTCCATCGGGACCGCCTTTTCCATGTCGTCCTTGACCTCGCCGATCACCGTCATCTGGTCGACGGTCTCGGTGAAGTCGAAGGCGTCCTCCATCTCACGCTGCCATGGCGTGTCGGGACTGAAGGCGTAGCCCGGGGCGGCGTGGCGGGCGGCGTAGAGTTGCACGAGCTCACCGGCGATCTCGCGAACCGCCTTGCGCGCCTTGCGTTTGGTGTTCTGCCAATCCGAACCGCCGAGTTTCGACAGGGACGGCTGTTCACCGCCGACGTAGCGGGAGAGCTGGTCGAGGGCGTCCATCGGCACGTAGAGCCGGTCGCCGGGTTGCCCGCGTTTGCCCGCCGCGTATTCGAGCACGAGGTACTCCCGCCGCGCACCCGAGACGGTGCGTTCGATCATCTCGACGAACTTGCCGATGCCATGCTGGTCGTGCACCACGAGATCACCCGCGGTCAGCGCGAGCGGATCAACCTGGTTGCGCCGCTTGGCCGGGAGCCGTCGCCCGTCACGCACGGCCGCGACCCGCGCTCCGGTCAGGTCGCTCTCGGTGACGATCACCAGTCCGGCCGACGGCGCGATCACGCCGCGCCGCAGGGTGCCGCAGTACACGCTCACCTCCCCGGCGACCGGTGGCGCACCGGCGTCGGCGAGCTTGTGCGGAACCTCGGCGTCCGACAGCCGTTCGGCGATGCGGGTTGCGGTTCCCTTACCCGCCACCACGATTGCCGCGGGTTTGCCGGTCGCTACGTGCGCGCGGAGCATCGCGAACGTCTGCGCGATCTCGTCGTCGTTGCCGTGCGGAGTGGGCCCCGGGGTGAGGTCGAGGTCGAATTCGGCGTCGAAACCCGACGACAGAGGACTCATCGTCCACCAGGACCGCCCGGCCTCGACCGTGGTGTCGAGAACCTCGTCGAGTGGCCGATACGCACTGGCCTGCAAGTCGATTCCGGCGGAACCGCCGCGGGTGTCGACCGGCGCCGAGGCACCCAGTGCGGCGGCGTTCCAGGACGCCTCGAGGAACTCCGCACCGGTCGCGGCGAGGTCGGCGGCGCGGGTCCGAACCTTTTCCGGATCGAGGATCAACACCCGTGACCGGTCGGGCAGTACCTCGGTGAGCAACTGCATCCGTCCGTCGACCAGCGCCGGGATGAGGGCCTCCATCCCCTCCACCGGAATGCCCTCGGAGAGTTTGGTCAGCATCTCCGACAACGCCTGATCTGCGGAATGTTCGGCCGCGAGATCGGCTGCCCGGTTGCGCACCTGATCGGTCAGCACGAGTTCACGGCACGGGTGGATCTGTACCACCGAGGCGTCGACCTCGGGCTGGCTGCGCTGATCGGCCACCGAGAACGCCCGCATTTCGGTGATCTCGTCGCCCCAGAACTCCACTCGGACCGGATAGTCCGCAGTCGTCGGGAACACGTCGAGGATGCCTCCACGGACCGCGAACTCACCGCGACGACCGACCATGTCGACGCGCTCGTAAGCCATCTCGACGAGGTCGGCGAGCAGCTTGTCGAAATCGATCTCGATGTTCTCTCGCAGCGTGATGGTGCGGACCTCACCGAGACCCGGCGCCATCGGCTGGACCAGCGAGCGCACCGTCGTCACGATCACCCGTAGCGGCGTCTTTCCCGGCTCGGCGAGTCGATGCAGCACCGCGAGACGGCGACCGACGGTGTCGGCGCTCGGCGACAGACGTTCGTGGGGCAGGGTCTCCCACGACGGGAACTGGGTGACCGCGTCGGGATCGTCGAGCAGTTCGGCCAGTTCGGCGGTCAGGTCGTCGGCTTCGCGACCGTTGGCCGAGACCACCAGCAGCGGCGCGGTGCCGTGTGCGAGCGCGGCCACCACGAAGGGGCGCGCGGCGTCGGGTCCGGTGATGTCGAGACGGGGGGTGTCGCCCTTCTC
This sequence comes from Gordonia sp. N1V, assembly GCF_029269935.1. Taxonomy (NCBI): domain Bacteria; kingdom Bacillati; phylum Actinomycetota; class Actinomycetes; order Mycobacteriales; family Gordoniaceae; genus Gordonia; species Gordonia sp. N1V. The sequence continues at coordinate 160,996 of NZ_JARJDD010000008.1, read as the reverse complement.
GCGCAGGGCGGACAGCGATGCGTCCGAGCACGTGACCGCGGCGAGCCCGGCGAGGGCAGGTGAAGAGGACACTCGTGTGATTGTAGGTCGTGTGCCGGAGGCCACAATCGCGCGGGCGGATCGCCGCGAAATGAAACGGACCGCGGTTCTGTTTCGTATCGTATGACCATGTCAGAGCTACCGTCGCGCGCGCCCGTCCTGTTCTTGAGCCACGGCGCCCCGCCACTCGTCGACAGCACACTGTGGGTGGATCAGTTGCGTGCGCTGGCCGGCCGACTCCCCCGACCGCGCGCGATCCTCGTCGTGTCGGCGCATTGGGAGGCCGCGCCGCTGACGATCGGCTCCACCGACTCGCGCACACCGCTGACCTACGACTTCTGGGGATTCGACGAGCGCTTCTACCGCACCACCTACGACTCGCCGGGCGCTCCAGACCTCGCCGCCCGGATCGAGGCACTGATGCCCGACGGCACCCCGGTCGCCCACGATGCCCGCCGACGCCTCGATCACGGCGCCTACGTTCCGTTGACCGTGATGTACCCCAACGCGCAGATCCCCGTCCTCCAGGTGTCACTGCCGACGCTCGAACCCGAGGCGCTGCTGGCGCTCGGCAAGCGACTGGCCCCGCTACGTGACGAGGGCGTGCTCGTCATCGGCTCCGGCTTCACCACACACGGGCTGCCATACCTGACCGATCGGCGTCCCGACGCGGCTGCACCGACGTGGTCGGCCGAGTTCGACGCATGGGCGCATGAGTGTTTCGCCGCCGGGGATGTGGAGTCGCTCATCGACTTTCGGCGCCGGGCCCCGGGAATGCCCTACGCGCACCCCACCATCGAGCATTTCGCGCCGCTGTTCGTCGCACTCGGCGCGGGCGACGATCCCGAACAGCGGCCCGACGAGGCGATCGACGGCTTCTGGATGGGACTGGCCAAACGCAGCGTCGTGCTGACCTAGCGAACCTGGGTTCTCAGTCCGCCTCGGGGGCGCGGTGATCGGGTTCGACGTAGTCGGGTCCGACGAGTTCGGGATGCGGGTCGAGGCGGGTCAACCCGTTCCAGCACAGATTCACCAGATGGGCGGCGACCACCTCTTTCGACGGCTCGCGCACGTCGAGCCACCACTGCGCGGTCACCGAGACCATGCCGACGAGCGCCTGCGCATAGAGGGGCGCGAGCGTCGGCTCGAAGCCGCGCCGTTCGAAGTCGCCGGCCAGGATGTGTTCGACCTGGCTGATGGCGTCGTTGAGCAGGCTGGAGTAGGTCGCCGTCTCACTGCTGTTGGTGGAGTCGCCACGAACCAGGATCCGAAATCCGTCGGTGCGCTCCTCCATGTAGGTCAACAGCGCCAGCGCCACCTGCTGGATGCGATACAGCGAGCGGTTCTTGCTCAGCGACGAGGTGACCATCTCCAGGAGTGTCTCCATCTCCCGGTCCACGACGACGGCATACAGCCCCTCCTTGCCCCCGAAATGCTCGTAGACGATCGGTTTGGACACCCCGGCGCGCTGCGCGATCTCCTCGATCGAGGTGGCCTCGAAACCACGCTCGGCGAACAATCCTCGCGCCACCTCGATGAGTTGCAGCCGCCGCTGCGCACCGGTCATCCGGGCCCGCGGAGCGCGCTGGACCTCGTCGGACTTGTCGGTGGGACGACTGACTGCCATGCCGACCAGCTTACGACCTCGATGAAACCCAGGGCATCCGCCGAACGGACCCCGGGTTGATCAGCCGCCCCACCTGCGACACCGTCGATCCGATCATCGGGAATCTTTGTGACCTCATCGATATCTACGCAGGTCAGCGGCGGCGTACCAAGACCGATTCGACGACCCGGGGAGACCTTTGCGCGCGAATTGGGCCACCGCGCCGCGCATTCCGCCGTAAGGTGATCCAAGGTCGATTGCGTCTACCGCGCAAGTGCCCCATGCGTGAAGGGATGTCGGACGTGCACCTTTGGGACTACATCTCGCAGCACGCAAGCACTCTGACGTTCCTGACGTACCAACATGCCTCCCTGGCATTTCAAACCGTCCTCGTGGGAACGGTGATCGCCATCGTCGTCGCCGTTCTGGTGTACCGGCTGCCGCTGGCCTCGGCCCTGACCCTGACGTCGAGCCGCGTGGCCCTGACGATTCCGTCACTGGCCCTGTTGGCGCTGCTGATCGTGCCCTTCGGACTCGGTGTGGTGCCGTCGTTCCTCATGCTCGCGTTCTTCGCGACGATGCCGGTGATCGGGAACGCCGTCGTCGGACTGCGCTCGGTACCGGGCACCGTCGTCGAAGCCGCTCGCGGAATCGGGTTGTCGCGGTGGCGAATACTGCTCACCGTCGAGCTGCCGATCGCATGGCCGGTGATTCTCACCGGTATCCGGGTCTCGACCCAGATGATCGTCGGTGTCGCCGCAATCGTCGCCTACGTACTCGGTCCCGGTCTGGGATCGCTCATCTTCAGCGGACTTTCGCGCCTCGGCGGCGCGAACGCATTGGAAATGGCCCTCACCGGAACGATTCTCATCGTCATCGTCGCCCTGGTCTTCGATGCCCTGCTCGTTCTGCTCGGCCGACTCACCATCTCGAGGGGACTGAAATGACCCAGCCAGCCGACGCCACCGTCTCGGCGGCCGCCACCGACCGCACCGTCACCGGCGCGTCGATCACCCTCGAGGGGGTCGTCAAAAGGTATCGGGGACAGGACAAACCCGCTGTGGAGAGCCTCGACCTCGACATCGATGCCGGGCATATCGTGGCGTTCGTCGGGCCGTCCGGATGCGGCAAGACGACGACCCTGAAGATGATCAACCGGCTGATTGAGCCGACCGAGGGTCGGATCTACATCGGTGGCCGCGATGTCACCAAGGAGAACCCCGACAAGCTGCGGCAGTCGATCGGATACGTCATCCAGTCCGGCGGGCTGTTCCCGCACTGGGACGTCGCCAAGAACATCGGCGCGATCCCGCGGGTCCTCGGCTGGAACAAGAAACGCATCGCCGAGCGCACCGAATACCTACTCGATCTCGTCGGCCTCGACGCCGACGCATTCGCCCACCGGCTCCCCAAGGACATGTCCGGCGGTCAGCAGCAGCGCGTCGGTGTGGCCCGCGCGCTCGCCGCCGACCCGCCCGTCCTGCTCATGGACGAGCCCTTCGGCGCGGTCGATCCGATCACCCGGGTCCGCTTGCAGGACAGCCTGATCGGCATCCAGAAGGAACTCGGCAAGACGATCGTGATCGTCACCCACGACTTCGAGGAGGCCACCAAACTCGGCGACAAGGTGCTCATCCTGTCGCAGGGCGGCCACATCGAGCAGTACGCCACCCCCGAGGAGATCCTCGCCAACCCGGCGACGCCGTTCGTCGAGGAATTCATCGGATCCGGTGCGACACTGGCTCATCTGACACTGTCACGGGTCCGCGACGTCGCCCACGACGAGGTGACGACCGTCCACGTGGGCGAACCGGCCGCCGACGCCCTCACCCGAGCCCGCGCAGCCGGCCACAAATGGGTGGTCGTCGTCGACCAGGCGGGTCACCCGCGTGCGTGGCCGTCGCTGGAGGAACTCGCGAGCAAGAAAACCGTGTCGGACTATGTCGACCAACGACTTCCGGTGGTGGCGTCCTCGTCGACCCTCAACGACGCACTCGACACGATGCTCGCCGCGAGTCAGGGCGGAACACTGGTGACCGATCGACGGGGCGCGGTGATCGGCTCCTTGGGCATCAAATCGGTCATGGACATCATCCAGGCCCAGCTCGCCGAGGCGAGAGAGGAAGAGTCGCACACCTCCTACACCGAACACGCCGACGGTACCGGCCCCATCGAGACACCGATCGTGGCCGCCACCGACGACGGTGAGGACGATGTGGACGCCGGCGAGCGAACGGCGTCGGGCGCATGACGAGCGTCGAGGCGGCCGGCGCCACCGGGATCGCGGCCGAGCGGCCCGGCGCGATGAGTTCGGCGCTGCAACGGTTTCGGCGGTTCCCGATGGATGTGTGGTTGGAGCCGCTGCTCATCGTCGTCATCGGCGTCGGCTACATCATCTGGTACCAGTCCACGACCTTCACCGAGACCGAGAGCGCCGCGCTGTCGTGGTCGACCCTGCAGACCACGATCCTCGATCACATCAAACTGACCCTGGTGGCGACGGTGATCGTGGTGGTCATCGCCATCCCCCTGGGCATCCTCCTGACCCGCCCGTCGATGCGCTGGCTCAACCCGATCGCGGTGAACATCGCCAATATCGGCCAGGCCGCCCCCGCGGTGGGCCTGCTGGTGCTGTTCACATTCTGGCTCGGGACCGGATTCCGTACTGCGGTGGTCGGTTTGGTGGTGTACGCGATCCTGCCGATCCTGCAGAACACCATCGTCGGTCTGCAGCAGGTGGACCGCCGCACGATCGAGGCCTCGCGCGGCATCGGCATGTCCGCGGTCCGCACGCTCGTGCTCGTCGAACTGCCGCTGGCCGTGCCGGTGATCCTCAACGGCGTCCGCACGGCGCTGGTCATCCTGGTCGGTACCGCGACCCTGAGTACCTTCATCGGCGCCACCAGCCTGGGCACACTCATCACCACCGGAATCACGTTGTTCTTGCCGAAACTGCTGATCTCCGGGGCCATCCTGGTGGGTCTGCTGGCCCTGATCATCGATTGGCTCGGCCGGCTCGTCGAGCTGGTGGCCACACCGCGAGGGATCTGATGTCGACCCTGAATCGTTCGAACCGCCCCGGACGCCGCCCGCTCTCGGCGCTGCTGATCCTCGCCGTGAGCGTCCTGGTGATCGCCGGGTGCGGGTTGGTCAGTTCGTCGGGCACCTTCCACAAATCCTCGCTGCCCGACGGCAAGAAGCCACTCGCCGGGGCCGAGATCACGGTCACGTCCAAGAACTTCACCGAGAGCATCCTGCTGGGCAAGATCGCCGCCACCTATCTCGCGGCGGCCGGCGCCGATGTCACCGACCTCACCAACGCACCCGGGTCGGCCTCGAGCCGCCAGGCGATGCTCAACGGCGCCGCGGATCTGGCGTGGGAGTACACGGGTACCGCGTGGGTGACCTACCTGCACGAGACCAAGGTCATCCCCGACCCCCAACAGTTGTGGCAGCAGGTCCACGACGTCGAACTCGCCCAGAATCATCTGGTGTGGTTGCCGCCCGCGAATTTCAACGACACCTACGCGTTCGCGGCGTCGTCGTCGACGGCCAAGCGGCTCAACGTCACCACGATGTCGGACATCGCCCGCCTGCCCGTCGATCAGCGCACCTTCTGTGTCAACGACGAGTTCTTCTCGCGCCCAGACGGATTCCTGCCCATGCTCAAGACCTACGACATGCCCTACAACGCGCCCAACGGGGTGCCGTCGGGCAATGTCACGCAGATGGATTCCGGCGTGGTCTACACCTCCACCGCCAAAAGTTCACCGTGCAATTTCGGCATGGTGTACACCACCGACGGTCGCATCAAGAATCTCGACCTCAAGGTGCTCGTCGACGACAAGAAGTACTTCCTGCCCTACAGCGGAACCGTCGTGGTCCGTGAATCCGTCCTGAAGGCGCATCCGGAGATCGCGCCCCTGATGGCCACGATCTCGGAGCGCCTGACCGACGAACTCATGCAGGAACTCAACGGCCGCGTCGACATCGACGGCCAGGATCCCTCCGACGTCGCCTACGACTGGCTCAAGAGCGAGAAACTCATCACATAGTCGTTCCGGGTTCGTCCCGGCCGGGTCCTTACCGTCCGGCCTTGTGCGCCTTCTGCATCTCGCGGATCTGCTCCGGGGTCATCGGTGGCGCACCAAGCGGCGTACGGGACGGTTCGGCGCTGACGGCGTCGAGGATGAGGTCGAGGTAGCGACGCCAGGTACCCGGCGCGCACTGCTCGGTGACCTCGGAGACCGCCTTGAGCATCGTGAACAACGCGTAGAAATCGGTGGGGGTCAGATCCGGCCGGAGCACACCCGCGGCCATCGCCCGGTCGAAGATCTTCTCGATGCGCTCGGACAGCGTGGCCTTGAGGGCCTCGATCTCGGGGTTGCTGTGGTCGATCGTCATGAGGATCGCGGCCAGACCCCGATCCTCCGACATCACCTGGCACATCCAGGTCATCAACCCCACCACGGCATTCCATGGATCCTCGTCGTCGATCGCCTCGCCGGTCCGGGCGACCACCGATTTCAGGTGCTCCAGGAAAACGCCGAACACCAGGTCGTCGCGATTGGCGAAGCGTCGGTACACGGTGCCCACCCCGACGCCGGCGGCCTCGGCGACGTCGTCGAGCGACACGTCGAGTCCACGCTCGGCGAAGAGCCCCCGTGCCGCGGAGATGATCCGCAGCCGGTTGCGTTCAGCGTCCGCGCGCAGCGGTTTACCCGACGAAGCGGACGTATCCGACGCAGATGCAGTGGTCATGGTCACAGATTAGCAAACGGAGGAATCATCTCCAGTTGGGTGCCGTTGTCACCCAGGTAACCGGAGGCATGTCCTCCACCTAGTCCACAGGGAGTCCCCATGACAACAACTCTCGAAAAGTCCGGAGACGGCGAACTCGCGGTTCCCGCCGAGTCGGCAGCCGACCGGCACCATCGCCTGCGGTGGGTCATTCTCGGCGTGCTCGGCCTCGCCCAGCTGATGGTCGTGCTCGACGCCACCATCGTCAACATCGCACTGCCGCACGCACAAACCGCCCTGCAGTTCGGCGACGCCGACCGGCAGTGGATCGTCACCGCCTATGCCCTCGCCTTCGGCAGCCTGCTGCTACTCGGCGGCCGCCTCTCCGACCTGCTGGGCAGGCGGACCACCTTCATCATCGGCCTCGTAGGATTCGCGGTCATGTCGGCGGTCGGCGGTGCCGCGGTCAACTTCGACATGTTGGTCGCCGCACGTGCCGGTCAGGGTGTCTTCGGCGCACTGCTGGCTCCGGCCGCTCTGTCGCTGCTCACCACGACGTTCACCGATCCGTCCGAGCGCGGCAAGGCCTTCGGCATCTTCGGAGCGATCGCCGGCGGCGGTGGCGCCCTGGGCCTGCTGCTCGGCGGCATGCTCACCGAGTGGGCCGACTGGCGCTGGTGCCTCTACGTCAATCTGGTGATCGCCGCGATCGCGCTGGTCGGTGCCGTCCTGTTCATCGGTCCGCATCGGGCCGAGGTCCGGCCCAAGCTCGATCTCCCCGGCGTCGTCACGGTATCGGCCGCGCTGTTCTCCATCGTCTACGGCTTCTCCAACGCCGAGACCAACGGCTGGAATGACTGGGCGACCATCACCTGGCTGGTGGCCGGTGCCGCCCTGCTGGCCCTGTTCGTGAGGCTGCAGTCGCGCACCCCGCACGCCCTGCTCCCCCTGCGCGTGATCCTCGACCGCACTCGCGGTGGCTCCTACCTCGCGGTGTTCATCGTCGGTATCGGGATGTTCGGCATCTTCCTGTTCCTCACCTACTACCTGCAGCAGAACCTGCAGTTCAGCCCGGTCCGCACCGGCCTGGCGTTCCTGCCGATGATCGGCGCCCTGATCGTCACCGCGACGACCTCGACCGCGGTGCTGCTGCCCCGCTTCGGCCCGCGCTGGTTGATGACCATCGGTTTGTCGATCGCAGCGGTCGGCATGGTGTTCCTCACCCAGCTCGACGACTCGAGCACCTATGCGGCCAACATCCTGCCCGGCCTGCTGATCATCGGCGTCGGCCTCGGCGCCTCGATGGCGCCGGCCATGCAGGGCGCGATCTCGGGGGTCTCACCCGAGGACGCGGGCGTCGCGTCGGCCACGGTCAACACCATGCAGCAGGTCGGCGGTTCGGTGGGGACAGCCCTGCTGAGCACCATCGCCTCGAGTGCCGCAGCCTCCTATGCGACGTCGAACGCCGCTCACGCAACGAGCCTCGAGCAGCTCAAGATGATGGCCGCCGTGCACTCCTACACCGTGGCCTTCTGGGTGGCGGCCGGTGTGTTCGCGCTCGGCGCGCTGATCGCAGCGGTCGTCATCCGCAGCGGACCGCTGCCGGTGACCGAGGGTGACGAGGTCATGGTGGCCGCCCACTAGGAGTGCGACTCGAGCCGTAGCGGCTCGATGCGCCGTCCACACCCGGCCCGGTCCCCCGTCAGGGGTGACCGGGCCGTCTGTATGACCGACCCCGCCTCCCCGCACGGATTCGGCCGGTGCGATCGACGGGTCCCGACGAATGATGTTGGCGCCCTGCGAGTTCGGACCCGATTGGAGGACCGGCCGAAACACTCGGAACGGCGGTTGGGCGCTGGTTGCGCGAGTCCTGCCCGCGGCCGCGACACCGAACGGGTAGCGTACCGCGAGAAGACGTCCCGCCGGAACGAATCCGCTCGGCGCCCGGGCGAGCAGGAGGACCACCGCAGCATGCACGACCCCGCCGACCGCAGCGGCTCCGTTCTGGGTGACTACACCCTGCAACGGTTGCTGGGCCGTGGTGCCATGGGCGAGGTCTACGAGGCCCGCGACTCCCGTCGCGGGCGCACCGTCGCATTGAAGTTGCTGTCTCCGCAGTTCGCCGGCGATTCCCTGTTCCGCGAGCGGTTCCTGCGCGAATCGCGGATGGCGGCGCAGTTGAGCGATCCCCACGTGATCCCCATCCACGACTGGGGCGAGATCGACGGATTCCTGTTCCTGGACATGCGAATCGTGGCCGGCGGCAGCGATCTGCGCAAGCTTCTCGGCGCGGGCCCGCTGGCACCCGACCGCGGCGTGTCGATCATCGAGCAGATCGCCCACGCCCTCGACACCGCGCATGCGGCCGGACTCGTGCACCGCGACGTCAAACCCGACAACATTCTCATCGACAGCAACGATTTCGCCTATCTCGTCGATTTCGGGTTGGCCCAGACCACCACCGATCCGCGGCTCACCGACACCGGCGCAGCAGTCGGATCGTTCGCCTACATGGCACCCGAACGCTTCGGTGCGGGCAACATCGCCACCCCCGCCACCGACATCTACGCGCTGACCTGTGTTCTCGTCGAATGCCTCACCGGCTCGGCGCCTTTCGGCGCCGGCGACCTCCAGGTCCTCGTCGCCGCACACCTCAACACGCCGCCGCCTATGCTGCACAGCCCCTTCGACGCCGTCGTCGCACGCGGGATGGCCAAGAATCCCGCCGAGCGGTTCGTCACCGCAGGCGAACTGGCACAGGCCGCCACCGACGCCCTGGAGGGACGGATCGTAGCGGCACCGCCCATGCCCTCCGCACCGTCGATGCCGAATCCACCGGCGAGCGTCGGAGGGGTCGGAGCCGTGCCGGCCCCACCGGCGGCGGTGAACCCGCACGTCACCATGGGCCGACAACTGCCGCCGGTCACCTACATCCCGCCGGTGGCCGGCGCGACCGGCGCACCGCAGATGGGGGCACCACAGCTGGGCTTTCCGGTTGGGCCGCAGCCGGTTCCGCATCCGCCATCCCAGGCTCAGGTGCCACCGCAGCAGAGCACCGGCACCCGTGTGGCCGTGATCGTGGGTGCGGCGGTCTTCCTCGCCGTCATCGTGATCGTCGTGGCACTGCTGGTCGCGCTGACCTGACGGGCCCTTTCGTCACCGGCAGGTACGTCAGTAGAGCGACTTCACGCCGCCACAGTTGGCCGGGTACACCGCTGCGGTGCCGAACGGTGGCACCACCGCGAACGACGGATACTGGATTCCGTTGGGGCACTGATAGGTCCCGAACCCGATACCGATCTGATCACCGTAGTTGTGGCAGATCTGGCCGGCGCAGTGGATGTTCGGAGCGGCATCGGCCTGGCCGGTTCCGGCGGCGAGGGCGGCGCCCGCCGAGAGCATCACCCCGATACCGATTCCCGAGAGCGTGCGCACCATCGTCCGTCGAGCAGCCATGACATCCTCCCCGGGCGGGGCCCCTCCCCGACCACAGCGTCAGACTGCCACACATATTCGCGATGTTCAATCGATGATGGCGACTATCGCACTGGATTATTGTGCGCATCCGTAGCGGGTGATGTTGTGCCCGGTTCACGGGCATAACATCACCGGCAATCACTCGACGAGCGCGGCGAGCCGATCGATCGACGCCCGTAGCCGTTCCGGCGTCGTCGCCCGGGCACGCTCCATGCGTACCGGGTCGTCGAGTTCGGTCCAGTCGTAGGTATGGGTCACCCGCACCGACGCGTCGTCGATCGGCTCGATCTCCCACCGCCACAGGTGGCCAGGGCTCGGCTTGCCCGGCTCGTTGGGCTTCCACGCAATGAGGCGGTCTTCGTCGAATTCGACGATCCGGTTCTCGCGAATCTGGCCGTTGGTCAGCCGCATCGAGAACACGTCACCCACGCCGTGGATGCGCGTGCCGTCGACGAGTTCGGCGAGATTGTCGTTGCCGTCCCAGTCCGGCTGCCGCGCGGGGCCGGCGATCAACGCGAAAACCGTTGCGGCGTCGGCGTGGATGTCGCGGGACGCGGACCGGATGCGATCGTCTGCGGAGGTCACCGGTCGAGCCTAGCGTGGCCGCCGCGTCGGCGACACCGCTTCGATGGCGCTGGGCCCTCGCCGTGCCGTGGCGTGAAGATCGGGTCAGAGTCGACAACTGAGTTCGACGGTGTCGTCGTGCTTGGCGGGTAGCCCGACGCCGACGTAGTCGCCGGAGTTGCGGACACGGTCGAGGTAGGTCGCCGACTCGGCGTGGGAGGTGTTGTCCGCCAGGATCATCGCGCCCGGTGCCAGCTTCGGCTCGAGGAGATCGAGGACCGGGACGTAGAGGTCCTTCCATCCGTCGAGGAGGACGAACCCGATCGGCCCGGACACCGATTCGAGCGTGTCGCGGGCGTCGCCGGCCAGGATGGTGATCAGATCGGCGAGTTGCGCCTCGGCGAAGGTCTTCTCGGCGGCCGAGACCTTCTTGGCACTGAGCTCGGTGGTGTAGAGATGTCCGGCCGCTGCCGGGTCGGCCAGGGCGTTGTCGCGCAGCGCCGCGGCGAGAAAGAGCGCCGAGATGCCGTAGGACATACCGAACTCCACCACGACGGCCGGGCGCGCCGAGCGGATCAGGGAGTACGCCAGGATGCCTGTGTCCCGTGCGATCGCCATGTAGCGGTCCTCGGCGGCGTCGGCTTTCGCCTGTGGCGAGACCTCGGCGGGCGGACCCGCGGATCGCGGACCCGACGGACGCCCGCCCTGTGCGGCCTGCTCGTAGAGTCGGTCGAGAATTGCGGAGACAGGTGGGCTGGTCAACGTCGAGGTCATGAGTTCACGGTAGGCGCCGAACCTGGGCATGTCTGCGTCTCTCGGTCAGCATCTTCCCGGCCGATTCTCAGGCGCGGTGCGGTGTCTCCGGCGGGATCGCCGCGAGCAGCTTGCGGGTGTACTCGGTTTCGGGATCGTGCAGAATCCGCGACGCCGGGCCGTGTTCGACGACGCGACCGTCCTGCATGACCGCCACCGTATCGCTGATCTGCTCGACGACGGCGAGGTCGTGCGCGATGAACAGGTAGGTCAGATTCTTTTCCCGCTGTAGTTGCGCCAGGAGATCGAGTACCGCCGACTGCACCGACACGTCGAGGGAGGCGGTGGATTCGTCGAGGATCAACACCTGCGGGTCGGAGGCGAGAGCCCTTGCCAGACACACTCGTTGGCGCTGCCCGCCGGACATCTCGTGCGGGTAGCGACGCAGGAACGAGGAGTCGAGGCTGACGTCGGCGAGGAGTTGTTCGGCACGCGTACGCAGCGCTTCACGCCCGGACACCAGTCCATGTGTGCGCAGCGGTTCGGCGATCGAGGCCAGCGCGGTCATTCGCGGATCGAGCGAGGCACCCGGGTCCTGGAACACCATCGCCACCTGCCGGCGCAGAAGCGCGGCGTCGGCGCCGCGGACCCCGACGGCGTCGATGGTACGTCCGTCGACGTCGACCTCGATGCTGCCGCGCACGGTGGTGCCCGCACCACTGGTGACGAGTCCGCTGAGCACGCCGGCGATCGTGGATTTGCCCGACCCGGACTCGCCGACGATGCCCAGTGTGGTGCCGGCGGTGACCGCGACGTCGACATCCCGTACCGCGTGCAGGGTTTCGCGTCCGGTACTGCGTCGCACCGTGAAGTCCACCCCGAGCCCGCGGACCGCGACGATCGGCGATTCCTCGGCCACCACCGCCGATTCGGGTTCGACGCGGTCGGCGACCCGGCTGAGCAGCGGTCGCGAATCCAGCAGTGTGCGGGTGTAATCGTTACGCGGGTGCGCGAAGACCTCGGCGACCGCGCCGCTTTCGATCACGGCACCCGATCGCATCACGATGACGCGGTCGGCGATCCGGCCGATGACACCGAGATCGTGACTGATCCACACCACCGCCATCCCGCGCTCTCGCTGCAGGTCGGCGACGAGATCGATGATCTGGGCCTGGGTGGTGACGTCGAGGGCGGTGGTCGCCTCGTCGGCGATGAGAACGTCGGGGTCACACGCCAGTGCCACTGCGATCATCACGCGCTGACGCTGCCCGCCCGACAACTGGTGCGGATAGGACCGCAGCCGCGTTTCCGGGTCGGGTAGGTGCACATCCCGCAAGAGTTTCAGCGCCCGCTCGCGGTCCGCCGACCGGCTGAGACCGAGGTGACGTCGGGGCCCCTCGGTCAGTTGTTCTTCGATGGTCAGCAGCGGATTGAGACTCGACGACGGGTCCTGGAACACGAATCCCACACGCGCTCCGTGCACCGACCGCAGCACCGCGTCGGAGGCGCCGATCACCTCGGTGTCGACGATGCGCGCGCTACCGGTGATGTGGGCACTCGGCGCGTCGAACAGGCCGGTGGCCGAGAGCACCGACAAGGACTTGCCCGATCCGGATTCGCCGACGATGCCGAGGGTTTCGCCCTTGGCGACGCTGAAACCGACGCCGTGCACGATCTCCCTGGGGCCCACCCCGACGACGAGGTCGGTGACGGCCAGTACTGGGGCGGACCCGGCATCCTGAGGGCCGGAGTCGGCCGTGCTCGAGTCGTTTCGGCGACCGGCCGGTGGCGGCGCGGGTGATACGGCCGTGCGGCGGCGCGATCGCCGAGAGCCGCGGTTGCGCAGCAGGGTTCGCTGCCGTGGGTCGAGGACGTCGCGCACACCGTCGCCGATGAGGTTGAACGCGAATACCGTCAGCAGGATCGCCAACCCGGGGAAGACTCCCATCCACCAGGCGCTGGTGATGAATCCCTGGGCATCGAAGAGCATTCGGCCCCAGGACGGTTCGGGCGGCTGCACCCCCAGTCCGAGGAACGACAGCGCTGCCTCGGAGAGGATCGCGAACGCCAGCGAGATCGACGTCTGCACCACCACCGGCCCCGAGATGTTGGGCAGCACATGGGAGAACAGGGTGCGCGAGGTCGAGACCCCCATCGTCGTGGCCGCGGCGACATACTGCGTCTGTCGTACCCGAAGGGTGTCGGCGCGCGCGACCCTCGCGAATATCGGGATGTAGACGATGCCGATCGCCACCATCGCCGAGGTGACGCCCGGCCCGAGGATCGCGACAATCGCGAGCGCCAGCAGCATCACCGGGAAGGAGAACATCACATCGACGATTCGCATCAAGACGGTGTCGACCACGCCGCCGGCAAATCCGGAGAACATGCCGAGGACGACGCCGACGATCAACGAGATGGCCACGGCGACAACGGCTACCCGCATGCTGACCGATGCGGCGAGAACCACTCGGGAAAACACGTCGCGGCCGAGGTCGTCGGTGCCGAACAGGTGCGAGGCACTCGGCGCGGACAACGCGTCGGGCACGTTGATGTCGTTGGCGCCGTAGGGCGCGATCAGCGGGCCGAAGATCGCGCACACGATGACCACGACGAGCACGATCACGCCTGCCACCGAAGCTTGATTGCGCAGGAACAACCGCCACGCCGAATCCGTCGACACCGGTGTTCCGGCCGGAGCGGCCGTGGGCTCGGTCAGGGTCATGAGAGCCGAATCCTCGGGTCGATGATGGCGTAGAGCACGTCGACGACGAGATTGACGATCAGGAAGATCGCCGCGATCAGCAGGATCGCGCCCTGCAACATCGGGTAGTCGCGGGCGGCGACGGAATCGTAGACGAGTTTACCCAAGCCCGGCCAGGCGAAGACCACCTCCACCACGATCACACCGCCGAGCAGCGCCGCGAGTTGGATACCGGAGATGGTCAGCACGGGCACCAGCGCGTTGCGGCCGATGTGCGCGACCAGGATTCGGCGGCGACTGAGTCCCTTGGATTGCGCGGTGACAACGAAGGGCGCGTTGGCCGCCTCGAGCACCGCCGTGCGTACATACCGCGTCATGATGGCGCCGGTGACGGCGCCGACAGTGATCGCCGGCAACACAATGTGTTCGAGCCACGGCACCGGCCCCGCCGACAACGGGCGATAGCCCGCCGACGGCAGCCATCCCAATGCGGTCGAGAAGACAGCGATGAGCAAGATGCCCATCCAGAAGTCGGGGACGGAGATGCCGAACTGCGACAGGACGCGAATACTGTTGTCGGCCATCCGTCCTTCACGCATCGCCGCCCACGTGCCCAGCGGGATCGAGATCACCAGCGCCACGACGATGGCCGACAGGGCGAGCGCGATCGTGGCCGGTAGTCGTTGCAGCAGTGTGGTGGTCACCGGCTCGTTGTCGCGGAAGCTCACGCCGAGATCGCCGGTGAACACGTTTCCGATGTAGTGGACGACTTGGGTGAATGCGGGTTGATCGAGACCCGAGGCGTGCCGCAGGGCGTCGTAGGCCTGTGGGGTGTAGCGGGTGCCCAAAGCGATGCGCACCGGGTCGCCCGGCACCACCTGGATCAGCAAGAACACCACGATGATCACCCCGAGCAGGACGATCGCCGAGTAGAGCAGGCGCAGCAGGATGAAACGTGCGAGGGGCCAACCGAATCCGTTCATTGTCCGCGGCTCCTGTCCAAGCGCGCGTCGCGGAAGCGGATGGCCTTGTCCGAGCGCACCGTGTAGTCGAGCAATGCCGTGGTGTAGGCCTGGGTGGCCGACGGGTTGTAGAGGTAGAGGTAGCTGACGTCGTCGGCGATGCGGGTGGCGGCGTCGGCGTAGATCGACTTGCGCCGGGTGACGTCGAGTTCGGTGCGACCGGCGTCGAGGAGGCGATCGACTGCCGGGTTCGAATACTTCTGGGAATTCGACGTGCCGCCCGTGTGGTGTTGGGCGTAGTAATAGTCGTCGGGGTCGATGTTGCCCAGCCACCCGAGGAGCAGCGCGTCGAACTTTCCTTGGGATTGCCTGTCGAGCCACACCCCGAAGTCGAGTTGTTCGATGGTCACGTCGATTCCGACGTCGGCGAGATTGGACGCGACGACCTGGGCGGCGGTGACGGTTTCGGGGTATTCGGTGGTGACCATCAGGCCCATGGGCAGTGAACGGTGGCCGG
This sequence comes from Gordonia sp. N1V, assembly GCF_029269935.1. Lineage (NCBI taxonomy): Bacteria > Bacillati > Actinomycetota > Actinomycetes > Mycobacteriales > Gordoniaceae > Gordonia > Gordonia sp. N1V. The sequence continues at coordinate 145,634 of NZ_JARJDD010000008.1, read as the reverse complement.
CAGCTCGGAGCAATGCGCGCGCCTTGTCCAGGGCCGCGTCGCGTGTCAGGCCCGCGGTGTAGCGGTCGTATTCGGTGAACCACGGACTCGTCTTGGGGATGGCGAGCTGATTGGGGGTCGCAGTGCCGTAGCCGACGACCTGCGCTATCGACGGCCTGTCGATGGCGTAGGCGACCGCCTGCCGAATCCTGGTGTCGCCGAACGGCGCTTTCGCGAAGTTCATGGTCACATACCAGTAGTCGTTGGCGACCACCGTGCCGACGGTGAGCGCGTCGTCGTTGCGCAGAATGCCGATCTGTTGCGCCGGAATGGAATCGGTCCAGTCCACCTCGCCGGAGCGTACGGCCGAGACCGCGGTGGTGCCCTGGGAGATGAAACTGAAGGCGACGCCGTCCACGTGTGGGCCGCCCGAGAAGTGTCCGGGACGAGCCTTGAGGACCAGTGACGTTCCGGGCGAGCCGGATTCGTAGGCGAAGGGGCCGGTGCCGATCGGTCGGGTGGTGATCTCCCCGGATTCCACATTGCGGCGGTTCACGATCGCCATGCCCTTGAACCCGCCGATGTTGGCGAGCAGGTTCGGGCTCGGCGATGTGGTGGTGAGGACGACGGTCTGGGCGTCGGGTGCCTCGACGGTGGCGACGTTCTCCAATCGCCATGAGCTGGAGAGCTGTTGGTCGATGATCCGGCGATACGAGTACACCACGTCGTTGGCGGTCAGCGGATCACCGTTGTGGAACTGCACCCCGGACCGCAGGGTGAACGTCCATCGGGTGGCGTCCGGGCTGACCTCCCAACGCTGGGCGAGGGCGGGCACCATCTGCAGTTGCTCGTTCGGCTCGACGAGGGTGTCGAAGACATTCTCGAGGATTTCGAAGGAGAAATACGAGCTGGTCTTGTGCGGGTCGAGCTGATCGGGCTCCCCTGCGATGGCCGCGCGAATGGTGTTGGGTGAGTCCGCCAATCCCGAACCGGCACTCGGTGCACACGCCGACAGAGCTGACGCCCCAACCACTCCCATGCCCGCAGCAGCCGACAACGACAAGAACCCGCGCCTGCTCAGCGGGGACGCGAACGCCGATGACCTGCACTGTTGGTGCGCATCGGCCATGCGGCACATTCCCTCCCGCGCCCGCCGGGCGCCCGTGGTCAGTGTTTCGCAGTCTGCCCGCCGTCACCCGACTTGGCAACCCAACGCATTTCATATCGTGGGACGGCAACCCGTTAGCCGCACTACAGCGGGGTGGATCGAAGCGCCTCGCGCAGGAAGTCATGCAGCGTCGTCGTCACTGCGGTCTCGCCGGCCGCACCCACCACGAGTGCGACATCTCGCTCAATTCCCCCGATAGGCGCTATTTCGACCATTCCGGCACCGGCCATACCCCGCGGCAGCAATGAGATCCCCAGGCCGCGTGAGACCAGCTCGACGATCGAGGAGAACTCGGTGATCTCGATCGCGACCTGCGGTTCGAACCCTGCGGTCCGACAGATCTCCTCGGTCATTCGTCGCAGGTGGTAACTCGGTGGGTTGGCAATGAAGGTCTCTCCACTGAGCGCGCTGATGCGCAGACGTCGGTGATGAGCCAGCCGATGGTCGTCGGGAACGACGATCACGATGCTCTGGCGGCCGATCAGTCTGTGCGGCAACTTCTCCGGTGGCGGAATCACCACCGCGAGGTCGAGTTCTCCGGACTGCAGATCGTCCACCAGCGCCTGACCGTGCGCCTGCTTGAGATGCAGGTGCACACCGGGGTGCCGACGACGAAACGCGGCAAGGACGTCGGGCATCGAGCCCGACCCCAACGTCAGCGGGTAGCCGAAGCGCACCGTCCCGGTGTCGGCATCAGCCGCCGATACCGTGTCGGCCAACACCCCGGCGAGTTCACGGAGTATCGGCCGCATCCTGGTGGCGAGTTCGCTTGCGCGCGGGGTCATCGCGACAGTCCGCCCCTCTCGAACAACCAGCTCCATGCCGAGTTCCCGCTCGAGAGCATGGATTCGACGGCTCATCGATGACTGCGGGATCCCCAGCGATGCCGCTGCGCGCGTCATGTGTCCGGCGTGCGCGTCGAGTTCGTCGAGCGCCCGAAGGCAGGGTGCGAGTGCCTCGACCAATTCATCCATATTCCGATCATATCGTCCCAAACAATCATTGGACGCATCGATTACCTGCGGCACACACTGAGCTGGCACCACGGAAAGGACACCATGCCCAGTCACCGATATCGCACCCTCGCGCCGACCGACGTTCTCATGATCGGCGGCGGAATTATGTCGGCCACGCTCGCATCGATGCTCGCAGTTCTCCAACCATCGTGGCGGACCACCATTGTGGAGCGCGGATCGGCCGTGGCCGAGGAGAGCAGCAATGCCTGGAACAACGCGGGTACCGGCCACAGCGGATACTGTGAGCTCAACAAGGGCGTGTGGCCCAATTCCTCTGCGATGGATTTGCGGGGTCGATGGTTTCCTGGCAAGGCGGAGGAGGGAGCGATAGCGGAGCTATCGTGACCGACGACAACGCGGCCAGGGAGACATCGAACCGCAAAGACGCGCAAAGGGAATTGGGCCACACGCCCACAATGCCGGACCCCAACGATCCGGCGAACGCGGTCGGTATCGCAGAGCAGTTCCTGGCGACCCGGCAATGGTGGTCGTCCCTGGCCGACAATGGACTCGTCGACCCGTCCCGATTCGTCTCGGCAACACCGCATCTCGATGTGGTATTCGGAAAAAGCAACATCACCTATCTGCGGCGCAGGTACGAAACCCTGAAGCGGCAACCATATTTCGCCGGCATCGAGTACAGCGAAGACCGCGCGCAGATCGCGCGGTGGGCGCCGTTGGTGATGGCCGACCGCCACTCCGAGGAAACCGTCGCGGCAACGCGGGTCGCCGACGGCACCGACGTCGACTTCGGCGCGTTGACCCGCGAGATGTTCGCCGTGAGCACGCGCACCGGCGGCACGGTGCTTTGTGATCACGAGATCAGGACGCTGCGTCGGAATTCCCAGGGCGGGTGGAAAGCTCGCGGACAGACCTCTGACGGTGAACGATTCGAGATCACCGCGCGATTCGTCTTCGTCGGCGCGGGCGGAAAGGCACTGACGTTGCTGCAGCGCGCACACGTTGACGAGGTCCGCGGCTACGGAGTGTTACCGGTCGGCGCGGCGTTCTTCCGGTGCGCGAACCCGTCGGTGGTTCAACAGCATCGGGCCAAGGTGTACGGCCAGGCACCGCTCGGCGCCCCGCCGATGTCGGTTCCCCATCTGGACTCACGCGTCGTGGACGGCACGCCATATCTGATGTTCGGCCCGTACGCCACCTTCAGCACCAAGCTTCTCGCACACGGAGCCTGGACCGACTTCTTCGCGACACTGCGGTGGCACAACCTGCGAACGCTGAGTGCCGCCGGCCGAGACAATCTCGCGCTGGTGCGATATCTCGTATCGCAGCTGATCGCCCGGGAGTCGACCAAATTCGCGCAACTCCAGCGCTTCTATCCCGGAGCCGATCCCGCCGATTGGGACATGATCGCGGCAGGTCAGCGCGCACAGTTGGTCACCCCGGATGCGGATCGGGGCGGAGTACTGCGGACCGGCACCGAACTCGTCGTCAGCGCTGATCGATCGATCGCGGGTTTACTCGGCGCTTCTCCCGGGGCGTCGACCGCCGTGCCGATCATGATCGAGGTATTGCGGCGTGCGTTCCCCGACCACTGGCGTGAGCTGTGGCACGAGGTGATGGCCGCCGCCGTTCCCGCACAGTCGAATCCGCCGCGGACTATCGACGGGGTCCACGATGCACTTGCGGCCACCGCGTGTTCGCTGGGTCTCGACGGGCCTGGGGCTCAGGCCGGTGTGTCAGCGTGAGCCCCTTGACCCGACGGGTCTGGCTCAGCCGATCAGCCAGGCGACGATGGCAACCGCACCGAGATAGAACAAGACGACGCCGACCACGAGCACCAGCGCGAACACCGTCGCCACCGGCATCACGCCCCATCGCTGCGACCACGTCCCGAGGTCGCCGGTGTGTGCGAGCGCTGCCGCGAGAAGCCCGCAGCCGGCAACGAAGAGCACCGTCCGGACCAGGTACGCCCACGCCCCGGTGATTCGAGCCGATCCGATCGACACCTCGACACGTCTGTGTCCCCACTTCACGATTGCCCACCTCCCCTTGCCTGCACTTTCGGCAATCAGGGAGTTAGTCGACCGGATTGCCGGGATGAGCACGCGAAAGTGACCGAGGTCTCATCCGCACGTCGGTTCGGACGTGAACACAATGACAACAACCTTGGCCGACAGGCGTCGGCGCGCAACCATGGGCAGGTCAACGGAAAGGCAGGACACATGGCGTTCGACACCACCGCTTCGACCCTCGACCCGACAGCCCGCCCCGATCTCGACATCGCCCGCAGTTGGCTGCTGACCCCGGCAACACCCGACCAGCCCGAGCCGATCGACGCCGCACTGCGATCCGACGCCGACGCGGTCATCCTCGATCTCGAGGACGGCCTGGCCCCCGCACTCAAGCAGGCAGGACGGAGGGCGGTCCGCCGATTCCTCGGCTCGACAAGCGCCTGGGTGCGTGTGGCCCAGACGGGAACCCCGGACTGGGCTGCCGACATGGCCGCTCTCGCCGGGGCATCCGGGCTGCGCGGCGTCGTGCTCGCCAAATGTGAGAGTCGCAACGACGTGGCCGCGACGGCAGGCCGTCTCGGTGCCGGGGTTCCGGTTGTCGCGCTGATCGAGTCGGCAGCCGGGGTGGAAGATGCCACCCTTATCGCCCGGCACCCGTCGTGTGTGCGCCTGGCCTTCGGGTCCGGCGACTTCTGCCGCGATACCGGTATGGCCGATGATCCGATCGCCCTTGCCTACCCGAGAGCTCGCTTGGTGATCGCATCTCGGGTGGCCGGGCTGCCGGGACCGATCGACGGGCCCACGCGGGCCGCCGACGCCGACGACCTGCACGCCGACACGGTGCATGCGGCGTCGATGGGCATGACCGGCCGGTTGTGCCTTCGTCCCGACCATGCCGGGGTCATCAACACCGTGTTGAGTCCCAGCGACAGCGAACTCGCACACGCTCGTCGCCTCATCGACCATCTCGGTGATGGACAACACGTCACCGACGGCAGCGATCTTCCGAATCTGGTGCGCGCCAAGGCATTGGTGGCCCGCGCCGAGCGCCTCGGCATGGCTGTGCTCTGACGCTGCACCGCCACGCGGAGGACCTCACCGGCACAGGCGTCTCGAGGTTTGGCGCCGGCGCGCTCCTCTCACCTCGACCAGTGGCAAGAGGCTTCAGGCGGGTTCCGCGGATCTCGTATCCACCGCGGGCAGCGCCTCGTCGGTCATCGCCCGGTCGGCGTCGCGCATCGGCAGAGCGAACAGCAGTACCAGGGCGACAAGCGATCCCAGCCCCATGATCCCCGACACCTGGAGCAGACTCTGATCGCCGAGGACCTGGAACATCAAGCCCGCGAGCAACGGCGAACTCGCCGCACCCAATCGTCCGACGCCCAGAGCGATTCCGGTGCCGGTCGCTCGGGCGTATGCCGGGAAGCACCGTGCGAACGCCGAGTAGTAGCCCACCATGGCCGCATTGGTGAACATCCCGGCGAGCAGCGCGCCGACCTGCCAGCCGAGCAGGGTGTCCTTGCCCATACCGAAGGCAAAGACCAGCAGTGCGCCGAGAATCAGGGACAGTGCCAGCGGGATCTTGATGTCCCACCAGCGCATGGCGATTCCGAAGATGAGACAGCCGATTGCACCACCCACGTTGGCCCAGGTGAGTACGCCGGCCGCCTGCGCGGGCGAGTATCCGAGGTCGGCGACGATCTGGGTGGCCCACTTCAACACGTAATAGAAGGTGATGGTGTGGAAGGTGTAGCCGAGCGCGAGCAACACGGTGGTGCGTCGTAGACCGGGCTTGCGCAGCAGATCCAGAACCCGTGGCTTCTCGGCTGCGGTAACGCGTTTGGGCAGAGCGTCGATGAGCGGAAGCTGTAGCGCTTTGAGGCTCCGGTTGATCTTGCGCACCGCGTCGTCGGGGCGTCGCGCCGCATAGTAGGCGGGGGTCTCGGGCACGAGCAGCAGCACCAGTGGGATCATCACCGCCGACACGATGGCGCCGAACACGAAGACCGAACGCCAGTCGAAGGCCACCAGCAACCAGTGCTGCGCCACCAGACCACCGATCACCGCGCCCACCGGGTAGCCAACGACCATCGCCGACATGGCGATGCTGCGACCCTTGGCGCTCGACGTCTCGGCGGTCACCGCGTTGATCGCGGCGAGCATGCCGCCGATACCGAGGCCGGTGATCAGCCGGACCGCCACCAGGAAGGCGACCCCGTCGGCGGTCGCCGCGAGGAACATGCCGACCGACATCACGCTCAGACACAACAGGATTGCCGGTTTGCGGCCGAGGCGATCAGCGAGTCCGCCGAGCACGACGGACCCGATGCCCATACCTATCAGCTCTGCGGACAGGATGACGCCGAGCTCACCTCGGGCGATCCCCCAGTCCTTGGCGATGCCCGGCGCCGCGAAAGCGCTGGCGAGGACGTCGAATCCGTCAAGCGCATTCAGGACGACCATGAGTGCCACACAGATCCATTGTCGAGATCTCATGGGGTGTTGTTCGACGACGAGTCGGGGGTCGAGGGTCGAGGGTCGCAGAAGACATGACTGTTCTCCATCGGTCGTGGTGGTCGAAAAGAGTTCCAGGCCCTGGCGTTCAGGGTTTCTCGAGGGTGAGGATCGGCATCGATCCGCCACCCACGACCCGGGATACGCATGCGCACAATCGTTTTGCGTCGGTATTCTGCTTCTCGCTGTAGAAGACGTCGCGGTGATCGATTCGGCCGGACACCTCGACAACCGATAACTCGCACAGGCCGCATTCGCCGCGTCGGCAGTCCGACATGACGTCGAGTCCGGCGCGCTCGAGGGCACCGAGGAGGGTCTCGGACGTACCGACGGTGGTTCGGAAGTCGAGGCTCGGGATGGCGACCTCGAAGGGTTCGGGATCGAACCAGCCACTATTGCCGAAGGTTTCGTACCGCAGATTCGCCAGTGGGAGTCGGCGGGAGAGCCAACGGCGGCGAGTGTCGTCCATGAGTCGAATGGGTCCGCACATGTAGAGTTCGGTGCTCTCGTCGAGATCGTCGACGATGCCGGCGACGTTGAGGTGAGCGCCTTCGTCGTTGGCGTACACCGTGATCCGGTCGCCATGGAGCACCTCTAGCTCATCGAGGAAAGCCATTACCCGGCGGCTTCGGCCGACGTAATGGATCTCGTATTCGGCACCGAGTCGGGCCAGCACCGCGGCCATTCCCGCCATCGCGGTGATCCCGATGCCGCCGGCGAGGAGCACATAACGTTGCGCGCCGACGCGCAACGGAAAGTTCTGCAGGGGTGCGGTGATCTCGACCTCGTCGCCGGCACGTAGGCCATGCATATACTGCGAGCCACCACGTGAGGTCGGTGACCGCCGGACGCCGAGCGTCACCGACGTTCCGTCGGGCGAGCCGTGCACGATCGAGTAGGAGCGGGTGTCGTCGTCGGGCAGCCGGATGTCGAGGTGCGCCCCGGGCGGCGCGTGATGTGGCCGGTCGGCGACGATCTCGATTCGCGCAATACCTTTGGCCGCAGGAACGTTCGACTCCACTCGGCCGCGCAGCCATTCGATCTGATTGTCCGTCATCGCCGTGGCCCTGCGGTGGCGGTGAGCGCATCGATGTTGGTGATGGCGCTGCGTTCCTGCTCGATCATCCGGGCAACGATGCGACGCGCCCACATCCCGCCCGCGTCGATGTTTAGGTTGTAGAACTCGTGGTCGGGGTTGGCCTCGATGGCCGCCTGTTGCGCGGTGAGCATCTCCTCGTCCTCGCCGAAGACACCGTGCACGCCGTCGCGTAGTTGGGTGGTGATGAGTTGGCTGTCGAGGCGGTAGTTGCGCATGAAGGCCCAGAAGTAGATCGCGGTGCGCTCGTCGACCGGGCTGATGGTGTTCATGACGAATCCGTTGACGCCCTGACTGCGATCGCCTTCCGGAGCACCGGTGCCCGCCTTCGCGACTCCGACGTCGATGCGGATCGTGCCCGGCGCCTGGAATTCGATGATCTGCCAACGATCGACCTTGCCGGTGAATCCGGGGAACTTGTCGCGCATGTTCTTCAGCCAGAACGGCGGGGCGTCGATGTTGTGCATCCACCGGGTCACGGTGACCGTGTTCTCGTCGTGGGTGGTGACGAACCCGGATTCGCTGAGTTCATCCTGACCGATCGAGGACGAGTGGACGAACTCCTCGTGCGTGAGATCCATCAGATTGTCCACCACGAGTTGGTAATTGGCGCGCACATCGATGGTCAGGCCGTCACCGGCCCACTCCGGCGAATCCATCTGGAACATGTCCGGGATCGTCGCCGGGTCGGCCAGGGTCGGGTCACCGGGCCACACCCACAGGTACCGGTGGCGCTCCTCGATCGGATACGACGCGACCATCGCCGATGGATTGATGGTCTCCTGGGCGGGCATCCGCGTGCAGCGACCGGCGGCGTTGTACTGCAGGCCGTGATACGGGCATTGGATCTCCTCGGTACCGATACGTTTGCCCATCGACAGCGGCGCCAGCCGGTGCCAACACGCATCGGCGAGCGCGACCGGGCGTCCGGAATCCGTGCGGTAGAGCGCCAGCGGTTTACCCGCGATCGTGCGCGACAGGATCTGCGTCGAGCCGACCTCGTGATCCCAGGCGGCTGCGTACCAGGCGTTGAGCGGAAACTGCATGTTCTTCGCGGTGGCTCCCGCGGGGCCGAGATCGGTCATGGCGTGTCCTTCGTGCGATGGGCTGCATCGCGTGGGTGAACTATCTATGCATGTAGATAGTTGGTGACGTGGAGCACACGGTAAACCATATCCGTAGAGATTGTCAACGGTTTCAGCATTCACCGACCTTGCGTTGTGAATGAGGCGCAGCAGATTCGGCCGTCCATACGCCCGGGGGTGTCATACGTTCGGGTGGATTGCCGATGTCGGTGCCCGCATGGGTACCGCGGGAAGCCTGGGCGCGTGCTATTCATTCGTGACCAAGCACCGATCGACTCGAGGTTGGATACCATGAGAAGACTCGCGATCGCGGGTGCAATCCTCTGCGCGGCGACGGCAGTGGCCTTGACCGGCTGTACGACGTCGGGGACACCCAGCGGTTCCCCACCGTCGGTGACGTCCGCGCATTCGACTGGAGCACCACCAACCACCACGGCGCCGACGACTGTGCCTCTCGTCCCGGCAAGCGATGTCGATGTGCAGGGTTTCACCGCGTATAACGGCAAAGCACGGTGCCGTGGCACCGACCGTGCCGAGATGTACATGCGGACCGCCAAGTCCGCACTGGTGGTGTGCCGCAGTGAGATCAACCGGCTCTATTACCGCGGCTACCGTATCGCCGACGGCGCCAACATCGAGCTCTACGAGGTGTACCCCCAAGGCACCGGTTATGTGGCTGTCAACGTTGCCGACAGTGCTCGCTATGTGATCACCGGCACCGGCTTCCAGGTAATCCAGAACGGCGCGGTGGTCACCGAGGAGTCGGCGATCGGGATCGGGCCACAGGCGTGGGCGAGCGCTCAGACGGCGGTACCGACTTCGACCCCGGCGGCACCGGCGGTGGTGCTCGGCGCAGCCGGTTCGGAGAATGAAACCGGTTATGGCACAGCCCAACCCAGCTCGATTTCCCTGGGCTCCTGTTCGAACTCCATCGATCAGATCACCTGGCAGGGTTGGGGCAACGACGTCGCGTTCGGCACGGGCATCGGTTGCTCCACGACCGGCCCCGGCTCGCGATACACGCTGGTGGCCTCCGACATCGGCACATGCGACGGCGTTCGGGCGTACCGCAAGCTCAAGATCGGCAGCAACACCTCGCCGACCGACATCTGTCGATGAGCGAACGGCGCCGGGTTTCGGCGCTGTCGGCGAGGTAGTGGGCGCTGTCGGCGATCCATGGAGCGCTGTCGGCGCGTGGCAGGGCGCTGTCGGCGGTGTTGGCTCCCCCACCAGGACTCGAACCTGGAATGCCTGAACCAAAATCAGAAGTGTTGCCGATTACACCATGGGGGAATAACGCGGACCTGATTGTGCCACAGGGCGGCGCGTGGGTCCGCATCGATTCCCGCTAGTCCGTTTCCTTCCCGCTCGATCAGGTCGACGCGCGGGAAGGAAACGGAGCAGCGGGAGGCTCGGAGGTCAGTCCTTGGGGCCGCCGGCGACGTAGATGACCTGACCGGAGACGAATCCGGCGCCTTCGCTGACGAAGAACGACGCGGTGTGTGCGATGTCCTCGGGCACACCGGTGCGGTTGACCGGGATCTGGGAGGCGCTGAGCTTCTTGAACTCCTCGAAGTCCATGCCGACGCGGGCCGCGGTGGCAGCGGTCATGTCGGTCTCGATGAAGCCCGGCGCAATGGCGTTGGCGGTGACGCCGAACTTGCCGAGCTCGATCGCGAGGGTCTTGGTGAAGCCCTGCATGCCCGCCTTGGCCGCCGAGTAGTTGGCCTGGCCGCGGTTGCCGAGCGCCGAGGTGCTCGACAGGTTCACGATGCGACCCCAGCCGGCGTCGACCATGTACTTCTGGGCGGCCTTGGTGACGTTGAACGCACCGCGCAGGTGAACGGCCAGCACGGTGTCCCAGTCGTCGACACTCATCTTGAACAGCAGGTTGTCGCGGAGCACGCCGGCGTTGTTGACGACGACGGTCGGGGCGCCCAATTCGGCGACGACCTTGTCGACCGCCGCGGCAACCGACGCCTCGTCGGCCACGTTCGCACCGACGGCGATGGCCTTGCCGCCGGCCTCGGTGATGGCGTTGACGGTGTCGGCGCAGTTCGCCTCGTCGAGGTCGAGGACCGCCACGGCCAGTCCGTCGGCGGCCAGTCGCTTGGCGACGGCTGCACCGATCCCGCGTGCCGAACCGGTCACGATTGCTGTCTTCTGGGTGCTCATCGGCTTCCCTTCATTGCTGATCATCGGGTGTGATGTGGGTCCCTTTGGTTCTATCAGGCAGCATTCCTGCCGGGGGACGCCGGTCGGCGGCCGCGAACCGGTCAGTACTATCGGGCCGTTGCCGTGCGGCGGGGCCGGCGCCGGATCGTCTCGACGCGCGACGCCCGCCCGACGCCAACCCACCCACAGACCAGCTCCATCGGAGGTCGACATGACACAGACGTCCCCCACGACGACCGCCGTCATCGTCCTCGCCGCCGGTGCCGGTACCCGTATGCGGTCCAAGACCCCGAAGATCCTGCACACCATCGCCGGTCGCAGCCTGCTCGGGCACGCCCTGCATGCCGCCACCGACCTCGGCGCCGCGCACGTCATCGCCGTCGTCGGACACGAACGTGAGCGGGTGACCGCGGCGGTGGAATCCACCTCGCAGGCGCTCGGCATCCCGGTTTCGGTGGCGGTCCAGGACCAACCGCTCGGTACCGGTGACGCCGCCCGGGCCGGCCTTCAAGCGCTACCCGACGACTTCACCGGCACCGTCGTGGTCACCGCCGCCGACGTACCCCTGCTCAACGGGCCGACGCTGCGTGCCCTCGTCGAGACCCATTCCGCCAACGGTGGCGCCGCGGTCACGGTCACCGGGTTCCACGCCGCCGACCCGACCGGCTACGGCCGCATCGTCCGCGACGACGACGGCGGGGTGCACGCGATCGTCGAACACAAGGACGCCTCCCCCGAACAGTTGGCGATCACCGAGGTCAATGCCGGGGTCTACGCCTTCGATGCGACCGCCCTGCGGGCCGCGCTCGGCGGGCTCTCCACCCACAACGCCCAGGGCGAGTACTACCTCACCGATGTCGTCGAGATCGCCCGTGAATCCGGAAAGTCGGTGCACGGCTTCACTGTTGACGATCCGATGCTCGTCGCCGGTTGCAATGACCGCGCGCAGCTCGCCGAGTTGGCAGTTGAACTCAACCGGCGGATCGTGCGTCGGCATCAGCTCGCCGGGGTGAGCGTCGTCGACCCGGCGACCACGTGGATCGACGTCGACGTCACGATCGCCGAAGACGTGCGGATCGAGCCGGGGACCCAACTGCACGGCGCGACCACGATCGGCGAGGACGCCGTCATCGGACCGGACTGCACGCTCACCGACGTCGCCGTCGGACGTGGTGCGCAGGTCATCCGCACCCACGGCAGTAGTGCTGCCATCAGCGACAACGCGATGGTCGGCCCTTTCGCCTACCTGCGGCCGGGCACGGTCCTCGGCGTCGGCGGCAAGATCGGTACCTTCGTCGAGACCAAGAACGCGGTCATCGGTGCGGGCAGCAAGATCCCCCACCTCACCTACGTCGGGGACGCGCGGATCGGCGACGACTCCAACATCGGCGCCTCGAGCGTCTTCGTCAATTACGACGGGGTGAACAAGCATCAAACGGTGATCGGTTCGAACTGCCGGACCGGTTCTGACAATATGTTCGTCGCACCTGTACAGATCGGTGACGGCGCGTACACCGGTGCGGGTACCGTCGTGCGCGACGATGTCCCGCCCGGTGCCCTCGCGGTCTCGGCAGGCGCACAACGCAACATCGAGGACTGGGTGGTCCGCAAGCGGCCGGACACGGCCGCCGCGCAGGCCGCTCGCGCGGCCGCCGAGACGCCCTCGGCACCCACCATCGACGAGACCACCACCGGCGAGGCCAGGCGCCCGTAGGCGACATTGCCTGCGGCTCAGACCACCCGACCAGAACACCATCGAGTCCCGACCACCAGCCCCGAGTAGAAGAGTTTCCATGACCTGGACGACCGACAACCAGAAGAACCTGATGCTGTTCGCGGGGCGTGCGCACCCCGAGCTCGCGCAGGCCGTTGCCGACGAACTCGGCATCAAGCTGACGCCGCAGACCGCACGCAACTTCGCCAACGGCGAGTTGTTCGTGCGCTTCGAGGAGTCGGTGCGCGGGTCGGATGCCTTCGTGCTGCAGAGCTGCCCTGCCCCGCTCAACGAGTGGGTGATGGAAGCACTCATCATGATCGACGCCCTCAAGCGCGGATCGGCCAAGCGGATCAGCGTGATCCTGCCGTTCTATCCGTATGCCCGTCAGGACAAGAAGCACCGTGGCCGCGAACCCATCTCGGCTCGCCTGATCGCCGACCTGATGAAGACCGCGGGCGCCGACCGCATCATCACCGTCGACCTGCACACCGATCAGATCCAGGGCTTCTTCGACGGGCCGGTCGATCACATGCACGCCCTCGGGCAGCTCTCGGAGTACGTCCGCGAGAAGTATGGCACCGACAACATCGCCATCGTCTCCCCCGACTCCGGTCGCGTGCGGGTGGCCGAGAAGTGGGCCGACGCCCTCGGTGGCGCCCCGGTGGCGTTCATCCACAAGACCCGCGACCCGATGGTCGCCAATCAGGTTGTCGCACACCGTGTTGTCGGTGAGGTCGAGGGCCGCACCTGTGTGCTGATCGACGACATGATCGACACCGGCGGCACGATCGCCGGCGCCGTCAGCAAGCTCAAGGACGCCGGTGCCGGCGACGTCGTCATCGCCACCACACACGCCGTGTTCTCCGACCCGGCCGCCGAGCGCCTCGCCAACTGCGGGGCGACCGAGGTCATCGCCACCGACACCCTGCCGATCCCGCCCGAGAAGCACTTCGAACAGCTCACCGTGCTCTCGATCGCCCCGCTGCTGGCCCAGACCATCCGCGAGGTTTTCGAAAATGGTTCGGTGACAAGCCTTTTCGACGGCATTGCCTGACCGGTAGCGCCGGCACCGCGCCTTCGTCCTGCGACTGCGGGCCGCCACGATCATGATGGTCGAGGCGGCCCGCAGTCGTGTCACCCCTCCCCGCCCAAACCGCGAGACAGGAGCGCCCGTGACCGACCGCGTCAGCGCCCGCACCTGGGCCGCTGTCGGCGCACTCGGCTTGGGCGTGTTCACCGTCACGACCACCGAGATCATGCCGATCGGCCTGTTGCAGCCGATGGCCGCCGATCTCGGGGTCTCCGACGGTTCGGTCGGCTTGGTGGTCACCGCGGTCGCTTTTGTCGCTGCGATCGCTGCGCCCACGTTGTCGACGACGACCCGGCGGGTGGATCGGCGACTCCTGCTGATCGCGGTGATGACGGTCTTCACCCTGGGCAACGCGCTCACCGCGATGGCCCCGGGTTTCGCGACGCTCATCGTCGTGCGGGTGCTGATCGGCGGCGCCCTCGGGCTGCTGTGGACGATCGTGGCGCCGACCACCCTGCTGCTCGTGCCCCCGCGATATGCGGTGCGCGCCACCACGATCACCTTCTCCGGGGTCTCGATCGCCTCGGTGCTGGGCGTGCCGTTGGGCACCCTGGCCGGCCAGCAACTCGGCTGGCGGGCCGCCTTCTGGGCGCTGGCCGGGTTGTCGGCGCTGACCCTCGTGGCCCTCGCAGTGCTGCTCGGGCCGACCCGACCGGCCGGCGGGGTCGCATTGCGACGGCTGCCGTCGATGCTGCGCAACCGCGACCTGCGGCTCACGGTCGTCATCACCGCCGTCGTGATCACCGGTGCGTACGCCGCCTACACCTACGTGACACCGCTGATCGTCGACGGCATCGGCATCGACGACGACCTGGTCAGTGCGGTACTTCTGGTGATGGGGGCCGCGGGCGTCGCCGGCAACTTCGCCGCCGGCGCCCTGCTCACCCGCCTCACCTCCGCACGTGCGGGCCTCGCGGCGGTGATCGGGGTTCTCGCGGTGGCATTGTGGCTGGTGGCGGTGACCACCACCATCCCGCCCCTTGCCCTGGTGGCGCTGATGGCGTGGGCCGTCGGCTACGCCGCCATCCCCATCGGATTGCAGACGACCGTGCTGCGAACCGCGCCCGCCCACCGCGAGGCCGCGACCACCGTGTATTCGACAGCCTTCAACCTGGCCATCGGCGTGGGTGCGCTCGTCGGCGCGCAGGCCATCGACAGGGCAGGCGTGCTGGCCCCGATCGTCGTCGGCGCTCTGTGCGCGACGGTCGCCCTGGCGCTGACCGCACGGCTGCCCGGACGAGTCGGCGCACTGGAATAGGGTGGGTCGGGTGAACGCGACGATCTACCACAACCCTCGCTGCACGACGTCCCGCAAGGCCCTGGACAAGCTCCGTGAGGCCGGCATCGAGCCGACCGTCGTCAAGTACGTCGACGAGCCGTACACGCGGGCCCAACTCGAGACACTCTTCGCCGACGCAGGCCTGACCGCACACCAGGCGGCACGCAAGCGTGAATCGCTCTACAAGGACCTCGATCTCGCCTCGGCGTCGGAGTCCGACCTGCTCGACGCGATGGTCGAACACCCGATCCTCGTCGAGCGACCGTTCGTCGTCACCGACAAGGGCACCCGCCTCGCCCGCCCCCTCGACACGATCGACGAGATCCTCTGAGCCCTCGGGCATATCCGGCAACACCGACATCTCACCACGCTTTCTCGACGTCTTCGGGACCTCGTGTTACAACGGGTTTACGAAGATAGTTAGTTTCTCTAATGAAATCGAGAGGTGCGTTCTATGTGCGGTATCACCGGATGGGTGGGTTTCGACCACGATCTACGACGCGAGGGCCACGTCATCGAGGCGATGACCTCGACGATGGCACTCCGTGGCCCCGACGACGTCGGCACGTATCTCGAGCCGCACGTCGGGCTGGGACACCGACGCCTGGCCATCATCGACCTCCCCCTCGGCCATCAGCCGATGACGGCGCAGACCCCGGCCGGTACCGTGGCGATCGTCTACAGCGGCGAAACGTACAACTTCCGCGAGTTGCGTACCGAATTGCGTTCCCTCGGAAACGAATTCGTCACCGACTCGGACACCGAGGTGGTGTTGCGCGGCTACGTGCAGTGGGGCGCCGAGGTGGCCGATCGCCTCAACGGCATGTATGCCTTCGCCATCTGGGACGGGCGGACCGAAGAACTGACCATGGTGCGTGACCGCCTGGGCATCAAGCCCTTCTACTTCTCCCGCACCACCGACGGCGTCGTCTTCGGCTCGGAGCCCAAGGCCATCCTCGCCAACCCCCTGATCCCCCACACCGTCGACCTCGACGGTCTGCGCGAGCTGTTCGCGATGACCAAGGCGCCAGGATGGTCGCTGTGGCGCAACATCTCCGAGGTGGAGCCGGGCACCATCGTCACCGTCGGCCGCGACGGCCTGCGCACCCGCACCTACTGGTCGTTGCCGGCGCACGGCCACGACGACGACCTCGAGACGTCGGTCGCGACGGTTCGCGAGTTGCTCACCGATATCGTCGATCGACAGCTCGTCGCCGACGTGCCGCGCTGCGTACTGCTCTCCGGCGGCCTGGACTCCAGCGCCCTGACCGGTCTGGCGGCCGCCCGCCTGGGCTCCGAAGGCCAACGCGTGCACAGCTATTCGGTGGACTTCGCCGAACAGGAAGAGAACTTCACCCCCGACGAGATGCGCGACACCCCGGACTCGCCGTTCGTGCGTGACGTCGCCGCGCACGTCGGATCGATGCACCGCGACGTCGTGCTGAACCCGGCCGACCTCACCGACCCGGAGGTCCGGCGTGCAGTGATCGGCGCCCGCGACATCCCCGCCGGGCTCGGCGACATGGACACCTCGCTCTACCTGCTGTTCCGCGCGATCCGCTCGGAGTCGACGGTCGCCCTGTCGGGCGAGTCGGCCGACGAGGTGTTCGGCGGGTACCGCTGGTTCTTCGACGAGAACGCCCGCGCCGCAGACACTTTCCCGTGGCTGGCCTTCTCCTCGGCGATGACGCGCGATCGCCACGCGATGCTCTCCGGCGATCTTCAGCGGCGTCTCGACGTCGAGAACTACATCGCCGACCAGTATGCCAGTGCGCTCGCCACCATCCCCGTCGTCGACGGTGAATCCGACGACGAACGGCGGATGCGCCGGTTCAGTCATCTCCACCTGACGCGATTCGTCCGAATGCTGTTGGACCGCAAGGATCGCGCGTCGATGGCCGTGGGGCTCGAGGTCCGCGTCCCATTCTGCGACCACCGGCTCGTCGAGTACGTCTACAACACCCCGTGGTCGATGAAGACCTTCGACGGCCGGGAGAAGAGCCTACTGCGCCACGCGACGTCACATGTGTTGCCGCAGTCGGTGATCGACCGCACCAAGAGTCCCTATCCGTCAACGCAGGACACCAAGTACACCCAAACGCTGCAGGATCAGCTCACCGACATGATCGGCGAGCGCGATCATGAGGTGTTCGCGCTGGTCGACCGCGCCGCGGTGTCATCGATGATCGCCGCCGATGCGGCAACCTGCGACACGGGGCTGCGCAACCAGATGGATCGGGTGCTCGACCTGTATCACTGGATCGACATGTACTCCCCCGAGCTGGTACTGGACTGAGCACACGCGCCGCCGGCCCAGCCACGCTTCAGATGACCAGGAGGATCCGCACCACCGCAAAGATCAGCCACGCCGCAACGACCACCTTGGCCACCGGATTCCACAGCAGCCGCTCCAGCCGAGGTGGTCGGCGGCGGGTCACCCGAGCGATCACCACGGTGATCGCGAGCGCGACGATCGCGGCGATCATCGGCAGCCCGAACGGGTGCGCGGCAAAGGATTGCGACCAGTCGCCGTGCATGCCGTAGACCCAGGACCGCGTTAATCCGCATCCCGGGCAGGGCAGTCCGGTGACCAGACGGAACGGGCACAGGATCGGCCCGTGCTCGATCCCCGCAGGACTCAACGCGCACGCCACACCAACACCGGCGACCCCCACGACGGCGGCGATCTCACTCGCCGCGAGTCGCGGGGTGCGGGTGTCGGTGTGCGCGGTCATGTCAGTGTCCTGGTGAGGCGATGTCCTGGTGAGGCGGTCAGTCGGCCAGCGGTCGGCCGTCGGAGTCGGTCACCTTGCCGACGAGCATCATGATGCCGTCGATCAGCGGCCAGATCGCACCGATACCGCAGGTCAGCCATGTCACCGCGATCTGCGCGATCGCGATGCCAACGTGGCCGGTGTAGAAGCGACCCACGCCGAAGCTACCCAGGAAGATCTGCAACAACCCCGCGGTGAGCTTGCTCTTGTCGGAGAACAGCCCGGGGATCTGTCCGGCCGGGAACGGGTTGGGCGCCTCGGCGGCGCGGATGTAGGTACTGCTCTTGAGCTGACCCGAGAGCGCCATGTGCTGCAGATCGGTGATACCGAGCGGCCCGTGCTCCTGGCCGAGGACGTTGACGTAGAACGTGCCGCCCGCCGGTTGTCCGAAACCGTAGGCGGGTGGTTGCTGGTAGCTCATGGGCAGCAATGCTAGGCGCTTGCACCATCACTCGGCGAGGGCACGTCCGACCTTCGATCGACCGTTCAGCGGACGCACAGCCGCCGGGACGAGCACCCCGACCACTCCGCGCAGAAACGCCTTGGTGATGTCAAAGTAGTCGAAGTAGTCCCGCCACACCGTGATCTGGCCGTCGACCACCTCGAACCGCCCGCACACCCAGAACTGCACGTGCAATCGGCCGACACTGATCTGGTCGACCCGTTCGGTCAGCACGACGGTCTCGTCGGAGGACACGTTGACCATCCGGTAGTCGAAGGAGACCGGCGAGGAATCCATCGAGCCAAAGATCTTGGTGACCGGTCTGCGCCCGCGAATGGTCGCCAGGGACACGTTCGTGTAGACGACGGCGTCGGCGAGATCGAGGCAGGCGGTGGCGCTGTCACCGCGCGCGAGCCCATCGAGGAAGCCGGTGACGATGTCGATCGGGGTGCGTGAGGTCATGGCCGCCAGTATGCCCGGCGCCGGTGAAGGGCACAGCCGATCGCGCCGGGCGGGCCCTTGCGGCGCGATATGACATCGGCGCAGCTCATCGGCTAGTCTGTTCGGGTTGTCTCGGCGAGGGTGAGTGATCACCGTGATCGGCGCGACCATCGCACGTCTTCTCCGGTGCCCTCGTGCGCACCGACGGGGCCGTGGTGTTGGGCGCCGTCGCGCCGGGAAGCACCACCGACGACCGGCCGACCGGTCCCGCCACCCGAGGAGAACGTCTCATGGCCACTCAAGCCAACGCTCTGACCGTCACCACCCGCACCGCCAAGGGCAAGGGCGCCGCACGTCGTGCCCGCCGCGAGGGCCAGGTGCCCGCTGTGCTCTACGGCCACGGCTCCGACCCGCAGCACCTGAACCTCCCGGCCCGCGATTTCGCCGCGATCCTGCGCAACAACGGCATCAACGCCGTCATCGATCTCGACATCGAGGGCACCAAGCAGCTCGCCCTGACCAAGCAGGTCGACGTCCACCCGATCCGCAACTACATCGAGCACGCCGACCTGCTCGTCATCAAGCGCGGCGAGAAGGTCAGCGTCGAGGTCAACATCGTCGTCGAGGGTGACGCCGCGCCCGGCACCCTGGTCACCCAGGACGCCAACACCATCGAGATCGAGGCCGACGTGCTCTCGATCCCCGAGCAGATCGTCGTCGACGTCGAGGGCAAGGAAGCCGGCATCGCGATCCACGCCTCGGATCTCACGCTGCCCGAGGGCGTCACGCTGGTCACCGATCCGGAGACCCTCATCGTCGCCGTGAACGAGGCCCCGAGCGCCGCCGACCTCGAGGCCGAGGCCGTCGACGCCGGCGCCGAGGTGCCCAGCGAGGAATCCGACGACGAGTCCGAGTGACCCTGACACGTGAAACTCATCGTCGGACTGGGTAATCCGGGTCCGAAGTACGAGAAGACACGCCATAACATCGGCGCCATGGTCGCCGATCATCTGGTCACCTCCGCCGGTGGGCGGTATTCGGTGCACAAGCGCTCCGGCGCCGAGGTCGCATCGATACCGCTCGCCGGCGGTTCGGTGTTGGTGGCCAAGGCGCGGACCTACATGAATACCGTCGGTCGTCAGATCGGGCCGCTGGCCAAGTTCTATTCGGTCACACCGGACGACCTGATCGTGCTGCACGACGAACTCGACATCGACTTCGGTCTGGTGCGGCTCAAACGCGGCGGCGGCGAAGGCGGTCACAACGGGCTGCGCTCGGTGAGCCAGTCCGTCGGCACCCGCGACTACCTGCGGGTCCGGCTGGGCATCGGGCGGCCACCGGGTCGGCAGGACCCGGCCGACTTCGTGCTGAAACCGTTCCCCTCGGCCGCACGTGCCGAGGTCGATCTGCTGATCGAACACGGCGCCGACGCCGTCGAACTGTTGCTCACTGCCGGTCTGGAAGCAGCGCAGAACACCGTGCACGCCTGGTGATCGCCGCGTCGGCGCCAAGGCGTGAAAGCGCAAGCACATAGAATCTCTCCCGGCGCAACCCGAAGGGAACGACACGTGGCGAAACTCGCAGCGAACACCGGACACCGTAACGTCGCGATGCTGGGCATCGGTGCGTACCGGCCGAGGCGGCTGGTCAGCAATGACGAGGTGTGCGAGGTCCTCGACAGCACCGACGAATGGATCTACGAACGCAGCGGTATTCGTAACCGCCGCTGGATCAGTGGCGACGAGAGCGCCCGCTCGATGGCCGCGGCCGCCGCCGAACGCGCCATCAGCAACTCCGGTGTGGCCAAGGAGGAGATCGGTGCGCTGATCCTGGCGACCAACAGTTGGAAGACCAAGATCCCGCACGGCGGCCCGATCGTCGCCTTCGACATCGGCCTCAACGGCATCCCCGCCTACGACATCGCCGCCGGCTGCGGCGGGTTCGGATACGCCCTCGGTGTCGCGGCCGATACCGTGCGGGCCGGGTCGGCGCGGTACGTGCTGGTGGTCGGGGTGGAGACGATGTCGGTGGTCATGGAACCCACCGACCGCAACACCGCCTTCATCTTCGGCGACGGTGCCGGCGCCGTCGTCGTCGGGCCGAGCGAGGAGAACGGCATCTCCCCTACCGTGTGGGGCTCCGACGGCGAGAACGCCGAGGCCATCGGGCAGAACTACGACATCCCCGCCTACATGGACCGCGCGCAGGAGTACCAGCACAAGGATCCGGAGAGCGACCCCGTCGGCCGGATGGTCGTGACGATGCAGGGCCCGCGCGTGTTCCGCTGGGCGGCGATCACCCTGCCCAAGGCGTTGGCCGCGGTCATCGAGACCTCCGGTGTGGGCATCGAGGACATCGAGGTGTTCATACCCCATCAGGCGAACGCCCGCATCAACGAGCTCATGAAGAAGAACCTCGGATTCCCCGACGACCTCCCCATGGCCAACGACATCGAGAACACCGGCAACACCTCAGCGGCGTCGATCCCGCTGGCCATGGAGGAGATGCTCGCGACCGGCAGGGCCCGCGGCGGCCAGACCGCGATGCTGCTCGGTTTCGGTGCGGGGCTCTCCTACGCGGGCGCGATCGTCACTCTCCCACCGGCGCCGGCGATCACGAGTTTCGACGAGCTGGGCTGAGGCTTACCGCTGAACTGTTTCGTTCCCGCGTGGCGAATTCGTTGCGCGGGAACGACATCGATTAGCGGAAGTGTCGTGAGCAGTCACGCGGCGACAAGGCCGAGAGGCGCGAGTCTGCGATGCAACCTGGGAATGAACGCAGCGGTGTGGCCGTGATCAATCCCCAGGGCACCGGCACCGACTTCTATTCGCTCGACGGCACAAAGACGGGTTCGCTGCAGGGTTGGGCACCGGCGGCGCAGAACGACGACACCGGTGCGCCCGCACCGCCGGCCCCTGTCCTGGGGCGCATCGCGGCCGACCTCGGGAAGACCTCGCACATCGTCGGGGCCGCCAATCCCAGGACCGGCCATATCATCTGGCGCCGAACCGGTTCCGAGTTCAACGCGGTCCAACTGTCGGCGGTGATGGCCGGTGATCTGTTGGGCCTTCGCCTCCGTCAAGGCGGCGGGTCGACCGCACCGAGCACCAACGACGGCAACCCGAATCCCGATGGCCCGGTGCAACTGTTCGACCCGTTGACCGGTGCAGTCCGCTCGGTGCCCATCACGATCGGTATGACGCAGACGACGACCGACGTCCTGAGCACCGACGGGACACGTCTGATCACGAGTCGGGGATCCACCCTGACTGCCTACGACCTCGCCACCGGGGCACAGGCCTGGCAGTTGCAGAGCGACGGACAGTCGATGCGCAGCGCGGGATCCAACATCTTCGGCACAGGCGGTTCCGACGGCGTCTCGTCGATCGGCCCGTGACCGGGGAATCTCCCGCGAGCCTTCAGAACGGAACGTGAACGCTCCTCTCGTCAGGCATTCTCCTTCCGGAACACTGATGTCCCCCACCAGGTCCCGAGTGCCGCGAGAATCGCCGCGGCGAGTACCGACCACAGCACCGCCATCGTCGCGATGTCACCGCCGAAGGTGTCGCGGACGCCGTCGACGATCCAGCGGAAGGGCATGAAGTCGCTGAGCCGCTGCAACCAGGCCGGGCCGAGGGTCATCGGTAGCAGGATGCCCGAGAGCAGCAGCACCGGCATCAACACCATGTTGATCACCGGCGCCATCACGTCTTCACTCTTGGTGGTGAGCGCCAACGCATTCGACGCCGCCGCACAGGCCCCGCCGATGAGCAGCGTGATGACGATGCCGACGATCACCCCGATCACCGAGCCGCGCATCCCCATCGCCCAGCCGAGCAGCACCAGGATCAGCGCCTGCACGAACAGTTGCAGGAGGTCGCGCATCAACCGGCCGGTGAGCAGCGCGGTGCGGCTCGCCGGAGTCACCCGCTCGGCCTCGATGACGCCTTCTCGCCATTCGCCGATGAGGCTGAATCCGGCGAACATCGCCCCAAACATGCCGAGCTGCACGAGCAGGCCGGGCACCAGGAAGGTGTAGGGATTGTCTGCGCCACCGGGGAATTGGGCCACCAAGGGTTTGAGGAGCGGTCCGAACAGCACGAGGTAGAGCACCGGCTGCAGGACCCCGATCACCACCCATGCGGGATTGCGCAGGTTCATCCGGATCTGGCGGCGGAAAACGATGTGGGATTCACGCAGGAAGGTCATCGCAGTACTCCTTCGTTCTCGATCTCGGTCTCCGCGGCGTTCTCGGTCGCGGCTTCGGCGTCGCGCAGCGATCTGCCGGTCATGGTGAGGAAGACGTCGTCGAGGGTTGGTCGGATGATCTCGATGGAGTCCAATTCGATGGATTCCGAGGTCAATTCACGGAGCAACGACGGAATGTGACGGCCGGCGTGCTGCACCCGACCGCGAACGTGGCGGTCGAGGGTCTCCACCGAGCCCGCGATGGTCGCCAGTTTGGCAGCCGCGGTGGACACCTGCGCGGCGTCGGAGATCTCGAGGTCGACGAGATCACCGGACACCCGCGACTTGAGGTTGTCCGCGGTGTCGGCCGCCACGATCCGGCCGTTGTCGATGATGAGGATGCGATCGGAGAGTTCGTCGGCCTCGTCGAGGTAGTGCGTCGTCAAGAAGATCGTCGCCCCGTGTTCGGTGCGCAACCGCCGGATGTGCTCCCACAGGTTGGCGCGGGCCTGCGGGTCGAGGCCGGTGGTCGGCTCGTCGAGGAACACCAGGGTCGGGTCGTGAACGAGTCCCATGGCGATGTCGAGGCGTCGCTTCTGGCCGCCGGACATGTTCTTGGGCATGCGTTCCCAGAGTCCGTCGAGTTGCAACTGCTCGAAGAGTGCCTTGCCGCGCCGTGTGGCGTCGGCGCGCGACATGCCGTAGAGCATGCCGTGATCGACGACCTCATCCCCGGCCTGCGCCTGGCTGAACGTTCCGCCGGCCTGCGACACGTAGCCGATGCTGCGCCGCACCATCACCGCGTCGCGCACCACGTCGTAGCCGTTGACCGTCGCGGTGCCCGCGGTGGGCCGTAGCAGTGTGGTCAGCATTCGCAGCGTCGTCGTCTTGCCGGCACCGTTGGGTCCGAGGAAGCCGACGACCTCACCCTCGGCGATGTCGAGGTCGACCCCGTCGACCGCGCGAACCTCTCGTTTCTGTTTACCGCGTCCGGTGTGGAAGGTCTGCACGAGACCTCGTGCATGGATCATGGGTTCCCTCTCCTCGACTCTGTTCACCATTCTCAAGGCCGTCATCTGTCCTGTCGGTGGATCTGTCCGATTTCCGACGCCTGCACATGTACAGACCCGCGTACCGACGAGAATTCACCGAATCGCGGACAGTCACCGTCCGTGAATCCGCAACGTCCCAGAAGAGCAACCGACGACCTGGCCGGACACGTGTACTTCCCAGTAGCGGCGACATGTGAGACGGTCTATGGCGAGTCGCATAGCGGAAGGAAACCACTTATGACCGTGATCGCCGACAAGACCGGTGTGAACAACATCGGGATGCTCGGAATCGGCGCGTACCGCCCCGAGCGCGTCGTGACCAACGACGAGATCTGCGAGCACATCGATTCCTCCGACGAGTGGATCTACACCCGCACCGGCATCAAGACCCGCCGATTCGCGCGGCGCGACGAGGACGTCACCCAGATGTCGGTCGCGGCCGGCCGCACGGCGATCGCCAACGCGCTGCTCTCGGGGTCCGACATCGACGCGGTGATTCTCGCGACCAACACCCACCTGCTGCTGACGCCGGCCGGCGCGACCAAGGTCGCCACCGAGCTCGGCTGCAACGGTGTCCCGGCCTTCGACGTGACCGTCGGCTGCGCCGGTTTCGGCTACGCGATGGCGCTGGCATCGGACATGGTGCGCGGCGGCAGTGCCACCCACGTGCTGGTCATCGGTGCCGAGCAGCTGTCGGTGACGCTGGACATGACCGACCGCGGCAACTGCTTCATCTTTGGCGACGGTGCCGGCGCCGTGGTCGTCGGGCCGACCGAGGACCAGCAGCTCGGCCCGGTCATCTGGGGTAGCGACGGTTCGCAGTACGACGCGATCCGGCAGGACATCGATTGGGTCACCTTCCTCGACGGCGACCGCGTTCAGCGCCCCTACGTGCGACTTCAGGGCACCGCTGTCTTCCGGTGGGCCGCGTTCGAGATGGGCAAGGCCGCCCAGCGCGCCCTCGAGGCCGCCAAGATCGGCACCGAGGACCTCGACGTCTTCGTACCGCATCAGGCAAACTCGCGGATCAACGAACTGCTCGCCAAGAGCTTGCACCTGCCCGAGCGCACCGTCGTCGCCAACGACATCGAGTACACCGGCAACACCTCGGCGGCCTCGATCCCGCTCGCCATGGAGGATCTGCTCTCCACCGGCAAGGCCAAGCCCGGCGACACCGCGCTGCTGCTCGGATTCGGCGCAGGCCTGAGCTACGCGGCCCAGGTCGTCAAGATGCCGCCGGTGCCGTTCGAGTAGTCGGGACGGCCGAGGGGGTCAGGCGACCGAGCGGTCCGGGTTCGTGGGTTTGGGACGCCGCGGCCTGGCCCGATAGCCTCAACAGGTGAGTTCTTCCGTTGCCGACGAGGTCCGCCGGCGTCGTACCTTCGCCATCATCTCCCACCCGGACGCCGGTAAGTCGACCATGACCGAGGCGCTGGCGCTGCATGCCCGCATGATCAGCGAGGCCGGCGCCATCCACGGCAAGGCCGGCCGCAAGTCCACGGTCTCGGACTGGATGGAGATGGAGAAGGCGCGCGGCATCTCGGTCAGCTCGACCGCATTGCAGTTCAACTATCTGCCCGCCACCGCCGGACCCGACGACGAACCCGCCGTCATCAACCTCGTCGACACCCCCGGTCACGCCGACTTCTCCGAGGACACCTATCGGGTGCTGACCGCGGTCGACGCGGCGGTCATGCTCATCGACGCCGCCAAGGGGCTCGAGCCGCAGACCCTCAAGCTCTTCCAGGTGTGTCGTCATCGCGGCATCCCGGTGATCACCGTCATCAACAAGTGGGACCGGCCGGGGCGCACGCCGCTGGAACTGATCGACGAGATCAGTGAACGCATCGGTCTACTGCCGACGCCCCTGTTCTTTCCCGTCGGTATCGCAGGCGACTTCCGCGGATTGCTCGATCGCCGAACGGGCCGCTACATCCACTTCACCCGCACCGCCGGTGGCGCCACCATCGCTCCCGAGGAGCTGATGGATGCCGACGCCGCGAGCGCGCGCGAGGAGCAGGCGTGGACCGAGGCCGTCGAGGAGAGTGAGTTACTCACCGAGATGGGGCAGGATCACGATCAGGAACTCTTCCTCGGTGGGCAGACCTCGCCGATGATCTTCGCCTCGGCGATGCTGAATTTCGGTGTGCGCCAACTACTCGAGACCCTCGTCGAACTCGCACCGTCGCCGGTCGCGCGCGCCGGGATCGACGGCGAGGTCCGCGAGCCCACCGATCCGTTCAGCGCCGTGGTGTTCAAGGTGCAGGCCGGCATGGATTCAAGCCACCGGGATCGATTGGCGTTCATGCGGATCGTGTCCGGCGAATTCGAACGCGGCATGGTCGTGACACACGCGCAAACCGGAAAACCGTTCGCCACCAAGTACGCCCAGGCGGTCTTCGGCCGTGATCGCTCGACCGTCGACACCGCCTTTCCCGGCGACGTCGTGGGACTGGTCAACGCGACCGCCCTGGCGCCCGGCGACACACTGTACGACGACCCGCGCATTCAGTTCCCGCCCATCCCTTCGTTTGCGCCCGAGCACTTCTCGTCGTTGCGTGCCACCACCGCCGACAAGTACAAGCAGTTCCGCAAGGGCATGGACCAGCTCGACAGTGAAGGCGTCGTTCAGGTGTTGCGCAACGAGTTGCGCGGCGACGCCTCACCGGTTCTCGCCGCTGTCGGTCCGATGCAGTTCGAGGTCGTCACCGCCCGCATGAAGGCCGAGTACAACGTCGACACCATCATCGAACCGCTCGGCTACACCCTGGCGCGACGCACCGACGCCGACAGCGCCGACGAGCTCAACCGTCAGCGCGGCGTCGAGGTGTTCACCCGGAGCAGCGACGGGGTGCTCCTCGCACTGTTCAGCGACAAGTGGCGCCTGCAGTACATCGAGAAGGAACACCCCGATCTGCTCCTGGAACCGCTTGTCGCAGCCGCTGATTGACAGATCACGGTGACCACCTCTCGTCGGTGGGGTGCACTCTGCGTGCTGGCCGTCATCGCAACGACTTGCGGGTGTGACACCTCGAAGCCTCCCAGCAGGATGTCGGCGTCGTCGGTGCAGCGTGAGTCGCTCCGGCTCGATCCACGCGAGTGCGCACGGACGCCGCCGACGGGTGCGATCGATCGCGTCGCCTACGATCTTCGATTCACCCGGGGCCGCATGCTTGTTGCGGTCACCCCATCCGGGGGCACCGGACGCTGCTACTCGTTTGCGAAGTCGGGCAACACAAGCCCCGAGGTCCCGCCGGACTCGTTGCTCTTCACCTTCTCCGGGCCGGGCACCGACGGCGCCCAGTTGGAGTTCCTTGCAGGCGATCTCACCGGCGGCGGACCACCCCCGGTCGCCGGCACACCGACTCCCGGTCCGCTGACCGGCCCGATCACCGCTCTCGTCGGAGTCTCCGTGGACGGGGTGTACCGCTCCTCAGCCACCTGCCGGCTGACCGTGACCGCCATGTCATCCCCCCTTGCCGCCGGACACTTCACCTGCCCCGAAGCCACTGTGCCGACCGCAAATCCGCTTTCCCCCAACGATGAACGTCCGTTTGATGATTCGTCGGCACCGACGATGCCGTCGGACGCGGACACCGCGACCCTCTCCGGCTGGTTCGAGCTGACCCCGTAACTCCTCCCCCAATGCCCCCGATGGTCGAAGCCCCCCGGTGGTCGAGGTGCGAGCCGCGTGCGGCGAGCCTCGAGACCCGGCGAGACAACAAGCCTCCCAACCACATCGAAAGCAAGACAAACGAAACCCGCACTCCCTACCACACCCCACCGACAGAAAACTGCCGCCAGCCCACCCCCGAAACCCGTTGTCCACAAGCACCTTTCCCTCCACACACTCGTCGAACACCCTTGCCTTAACCCATATGTTCGAGTACGATGGAGCCATCACACCGATCAGCCACCGGGGAGGGGCCCATGATCGACACCACCGAAGCTCTTGACGCCGAAGCACTCTTCGCCGCGATCGTCACCCAACTCAGCGACGTGCAATGGGATCCGGAGATGACCGGCCCTCAAGCTTTCGGCGCGATGAAACAAGTCCTGTTGTTGCGGAACCTGATCGATCACCACGCCACCACCCTCACCGGCGAGATGGACCGGCTCGGCGTCGCCGACCACAAAACCACCCGACTGCGAGAACTGTTGATCAGCATGGGCTTCGCACCCGCCATCGCTTCACGATATGTGCGGGTCGCGGCCACCACCGACATCGATCTACTGCTCGCGCATGCGGCCGACGGGTCGATATCGTCAGAGCATAGTGATGCCATCGTCCGCGGACTGGCGCACATCGACACCCGCTCCCCCGAACCTATGGACACCGTCCAACGCTGCGAGTTTCTGCGAAAACTGCTGTCGCACTATTTCGCCGGTTTCACTCCAGCCGAGATCAACCTCTACGCGCGGCAGTTGGGTAACGAGCTCGCCGCGGAGACGCCTGGCGGGTTGCCAGCTGCGGAGGACAAGAAGATCAACTCCTACACCGACCGCATCACCGATGACGGACGGTTGGAGATCTCGGCGAACCTCGACATCGTCGCCGGCGAGAAAACCCGCACCCTGATGGAAACGCTGTCGGCGCCCAAGCCCCAGCCCGACGGGTCGCCGGATCCGCGGACACCCGAACAGATCTGTGCTGCCGCGTTCGAGACGATCGTTGAACTCGCGGCACAAGGATTGGCCGACACCACCTTCTCGGCCAAACCGACCAACGGGTTGTTGTGGACCTGGTCAGCGGACAACCCCGCGCTCGGCGGCGAGTTGCAGAACATGGGTCCGATCACCGAAGCCACCGCCAAGTTGTTGTCGTGTGACACCACCATCACCAAGATCATCCTCAACACCGATGGCGTACCCCTCGACGTCGGACGCCAGGAACGATTGTTCACTCCCGGCCAACGCAAAGCGTTGTTGGTGCGTGATCGTGGGTGTATCAAGTGCGGCGCCCACGCCGGACGCTGCCAAGGACACCACGTGCACCACTGGAGTGAGGGTGGTCCTACCGACCTCGACAACGGCTGCCTGCTGTGCAGTAGTTGTCATGATGATGTGCACCACCACGGTTGGGACATCATCATGGGATTCGACCGACATCCGTGGCTCGTTCCGCCCGCCAGCATCGATCCGAAACGACAACCAGTGCCGTCGTATCACCGGCGGACCATGCGACTCGACGACACCGCAGCCTGACCTGCACTGCCCCACTGCCTGATTCCCTGCACCCGGCATCGTCGGGACCGCATCTGTTGTTTGAGAACTCCATAGAGATAATTCCCACCCGATGGTCGAGGTGTCGTGGCCGTCCGTGGCCCGGATAACCTTCGGCACAAGAGGTCTCGAGGCTCGTCGCTGGCGCTCCTCGGCACCTCGACCACCGGATGGGAAGGGCGGAGCATCCTTCCGTGGCGAGTCGCCTTCCCCGCTGGTCGAGGTGCGAGCCGCGTGCGGCGAGCCTCGAGACCACCTGAACCGGAGCTGGAACCGGACCACCATGCACCGGATACCCATCGGCACAAGAGGTCTCGAGGCTCGTCGCTGGCGCTCCTCGGCACCTCGACCACCGGATGGGAAGGGCGGAGCATCCTTCCGTGGCGAGTCGCCTTCCCCGCTGGTCGAGGTGCGAGCCGCGTGCGGCGAGCCTCGAGACCAACTGCAGCAAAGCTGGATTCGGACCGACGTCGCCCAGATACACTCCGAAACAACAGGTCTCGAGGGAAACTACCGATCCGAGGTGTCACACACCGACGATGCGGGAGACCTCTGCGGGATCGACGTCGTCGATCTCGGCGGGGACGAAGGCGGGAGTTCGGTCCTTGTCGACCAGTACCGCTCGCACACCTTCGGCGAAATCGTGGGTTGCGGTGATCTTTTCGGCGGAATGCAGTTCGCGCTCCAGACATTCGTCGAGCATCGCGGTCTCACCGAGTTCGAGCAGTCGTGCGGTGACCCAAAGACTGGTCGGCGATGCGTGGCCGAGAAGGTCGAGCATCTGCGCGGCCCACTCGTCGCCGACCGCACCGCGCAGACCCCCGACGATCCCTGCGACATTCGTGTCGGAGAAGTATTCGCCGATCTGCTCCACGGGCAGCGGTGGGTGGTCGGTGTGCTTGTCCGGTGAGGGCACCAGGATCTCGCCGAGTGGTGCGCCGGAACGGATTCGGTCGGCAACGCCACCGAGTTCCGCGGACGGCACGAAGTGCGTCGCCAGACCCACCGACAACGCCTGCGAACCGCGAACCCGAGCGCCGGTGAGCGCCAACCACATTCCGACCCCCTGCGGCAGCCGGGGCAAGAAGTAGGTGGATCCGATGTCGGGGAAGAAGCCGATCGCGGTCTCGGGCATCGCGATCATCGCCTTCTCGGTGACCACTCGGATCTCCCCGTGCACGCTGATTCCCAGACCACCGCCCATGGCGGCACCGTCGATCAGCGCGATATGCGCCTTGGGGTACTCGGCGATCAACTGATTGAGCCGGTATTCGTGGGAGAAGTAGCGGGTGATCGACTCGGTATCGCCGGCGAGCGCGCTGTCACGGATCGCGCGGATATCGCCGCCCGCGCAGAAGGCGCGGTCGGTACCCGAGGTCAGCATCACGGTCTCGATGTCGTTGTCGTCGGCCCAGCGCAACAGCACGTCATACATGTCGTCCACCATCGACTGGTCGAGCGCATTGAGGGCCTTGGGCCGGTCGAGGACGATCTCGCCGACCCCGTTGGCAACATTGGTGCGGATGTACGACATGACGTTCACGCTAGCGCGTCAGCGCGCCGTCGGTCACCCGCCTCGACCTGCGACGTCGTCTCGGCCAGTGCCGCGCGCGTCGCGGCCTGCACCGACTCGGGGACCGTCGGCGCGAAGCGGACCTGCAGCGCGCACGACGGCGACGGCGGCAGCGATGCGACCTCGCGCAACCCCTCCGGCGGGCGGCTGACCACCGGCAACAACACCACGCCGAGCCCCGCACGCACCGCGGCGGTGACGCCGGCCAGGTCGGCCGACTCGACGATGATCGCGAAATCGATCCCCGCCTGCCGAAGGATGTCGAGGGCCACACCTCGGGTCGAGCAGGGTTCGTCGAACACCACCAGCGGCAGCGGCTTGTCGGGCTCGACGACGAGGTCTGGAGCCCCGAACCAGCGCATCGCAACCCGAGGGCCCAGCAGTTCGGTCGTGGGTCCAACCGGTTCGTGATACACCGCGACATCGACGTCGCCGTTCTCGATGGCCGCAATCACCCGACGGCTGCGGTCGAGACGAAAGGTGACCGCGTGCCCGGGGCACTGCTCCCGCAGGATTTGCGAGAGAAACGGCAGCGACCAGTCCGCGCCGTGCTCGGTCGTGGCCACTGTCAATGTGGGAGTGGCGGAGCGAATATTCAAGCGCCGCACCGCATCATCATGGGCGGCGAGGATGCGGTGCGCTTCGGCGAGCATTGTCTCCCCGTCCGCGGTGAAGCGGGTGATCCGCCCTTCACGCTCGACGAGCTTGAGTCCGGTCACGGTCTCGAGCCGGCGGACATGCTGACTGACCGCGGACTGGGTCAGGTGCAGCGCCGTCGCCGCACGGTGAAAACCACCGCAGGTGGCCACTGCGACGAGACTGCGCAGCGGGGTGATGTCGAGAACCGTGTTGGCCATGACGCCCAGCGTACGTCGATCAGGATTCATGATCAATCACGATTACTGATCATTGTTGGACGACGAGCGTGGTCGCCGCGAGGCTGGAGCACATGAGAATCCCTCCCCTGCCCGCCGCCGCTTTCATCCTGTTGTGGGCCTTCGGCTATCCGCTCGGGGCGCTCGGCGTGTCCGCGATGTCGCCGATGGCGCTGCTGACCATCCGATTCGCGGGATCCGCGGTAGCCCTCGGCATCATCGCCGTCGTGACCCGCCGAGCCTTCCCCCGCGGACGGCAGCTCGGCCACGTCGCCGTCGTCGGATTGCTGACCCAGTTCCTCCAATTCGGCTGTGCCTACCTGGCATTGCAGCTCGGGGTGCCCGCGGTCATCGTCGCACTGGTCATTGCCCTGAACCCGGTGGCCACGGCGATACTCGCGTGGCCTGTGCTCGGTCAACGCCTCGGGTCGCGGCAATGGACCGGCATCGCGGTCGGCACGGCCGCGGTCCTGGCCGCGTGCCTGCCCCGGGTGATGGCCGACGCCTCGACGATGGGCATCGCCGTCGGCCTGACCCTCCTCGCCCTGACGGGGGTCGCGCTCGGCGGTATCTATCAGCAACGCTTCTGCGGCGGAGTCGATCTCGTCGCCGGCAATGCCGTCCAACTGACCGTGGCCCTGATACCCACGGCCGCAATCACTCTCGCGACTCCCGAGTCGATCACCGATCCACTCCGGGCGACCTGGGTGCTGCCGACGATGATCATCGCCTCGTCGATGATCGCCACCACCCTGTTCCTCCGGCTGGTCAACACCGCCGGTGCCGCGGCCACGTCGATGTTGTTCACACTCATCCCCTCGGCGTCGGCACTGCTGGCGTGGGGTCTGCTCGGCCAACGCCCCGATCTCGGAATCGTCGTCGGACTCGTCCTGGGCGCCGCGTCGTTGGTGATCGTGCGACGCCCGGGCGCCTCACCCCGGAACATCCGGCGAACAAAAGCGGTTGACACACCTGTCCGGGGGCGCGCTATCGTGAACGCGCATCCCTGAGGCACGCCAGCCAGCTGATTCACATCGAGGAGTGATCTGCCAGTCATGAACATCTGAGGTCGGTAAACCACCGCGAGAGTCGACGCCGTACGCGACGTCGCCGCGGAATCCTCACCACCTCAAGGAGTTCTCATGGCGTCACCCCTGCACCCTTCCGGATCGATCACCCTCTCGGGCGTCTCTTTCGCCTGGCCTGATGGCACCCCCGTCTTCGACGATCTCTCGATGAGCGTCCCACCAGGGATCAGCTCACTCGTCGGAGCGAACGGCGCCGGCAAGACCACGTTGCTGCAACTCATCCTCGGCGCACTGTCGCCGTCCACGGGCAGCATCTCGGTCTCCGGCGACTGCGCGCTGGTCCCCCAGCATCCGCAGGGCCACTCCGACGACACCGTCGCCGACGTCTTGGGAATCGCCACGATTCGCAACGCTTTACGACGGATCGAGAGCGGATCGGTCCAACCCGACGACTACGACACCGTCGGCGACGACTGGGACGTCGAGGAGCGCGCGCTCGCGCAACTGTCGGCGTTGGGCCTCGTCGCCGACCTGGACCGCACCGTCGGCACCCTCTCCGGTGGCGAGTCGACGATGCTCGCGATCGCGGCCCGCCTCCTCCGCCGCCCCGACGTCCTGCTGCTCGACGAGCCAACCAACAATCTCGACACCGATTCGCGAACAGCTCTTTTCGAGGCGCTCGACGCGTTCTCCGGAACCGTGCTGCTGGTCAGCCACGACCTCGAGTTGCTCGATCGCGTCGACACCACGATCGAGCTGTACCGAGGCAGAGTACGGCTCTTCGGCGGTCCGTACACGCTGTACCGCGAGGTCCTCGACACCGAGCAGGCAGCCGCGGAGGCTGCCGTCGCCAACGCCGCGGGTGACCTGCGCGCACAGAAACGCGACCTCGCCGACGCCCAGATCGCCCTGGACCGCCGGGCCCGGACGGCGGCGAAAGCCGAACGCGAGAAACGGGTCCCGAAGATCGTCGCCCACGGCCGCAGGAACGCGGCACAGGTATCGGCGGGCAAGTATCGCACCTCGCACCGCGAGGACGTCGCCGCGGCGGCGGGTCGGCTGGAATCGGCGCGCGCCGACGTCCGTGCGGACCGGACCGCGCGGATCTCGATGCCCGAACCCGACCTCGCCTCGCACGCCCAGGTGATCGCCGACGACCGGCTGCGCCTCGACGGTCCGGAGCGAGTCGCGCTCGTCGGTGCCAACGGGTCCGGGAAGACCACCCTCATCACCGACCTCATCGCCGGCGACCGCATACTTGTGCCGTATGCCCTGGTGCCGCAACGCATCACCTTCGTCGATCCGTCGCGGACGATCGCCGAGGACCTGTCGTTGGCTCATCCGGATGCCGGCATCCAACAGGTTCGAGCGCATCTCGCCCGATTCCTGTTCCGCGGCAACGC
This sequence comes from Gordonia sp. N1V, assembly GCF_029269935.1. Classification (NCBI taxonomy): domain Bacteria; kingdom Bacillati; phylum Actinomycetota; class Actinomycetes; order Mycobacteriales; family Gordoniaceae; genus Gordonia; species Gordonia sp. N1V. The sequence goes on along the minus strand of NZ_JARJDD010000008.1, from coordinate 111,543 downwards.
CGGTGACCGTGCCCTCGCCGAGTTGTCGGGCGGTGAGCGCCTGCGGGTGGCGTTGGCGTCGGCGTTGCTCACCGACCCGACACCCAAGCTCCTGATCCTCGACGAGCCGACCAACAACCTCGACATCGACACCACCGAGGAACTGGTGTCGGCGTTGCGTGACTGGACCGGTGCGCTACTGCTGGTCAGCCACGACCCGGGGTTCCGCGACCGTGTCGGCATCGACCGCACGGTGCGGATCGGGTGAGCGTCACCCAGGAGTAACGCCTCAGAACGACACGCCCTAACAGCATCGGCCCTGCGGGTTGTTCTCGACGTGGTCCCATCGGTGGCGCCAGTAGTCGCGCTCGCTCATCGGCGGCGTCGGATCACCATGTGCGGCATGGTGTTGCAGGTACCGTTCGTAGTCCCGGTCACCCATGACGCTGCCGACGTACCACGCGACACGTTCACCCATCCGCTGCAGTATCTGCCTCATGTGACCGTCTCGGTCTTGCGCTGGATGGCGATGTCATCCCATTCCCGCTGGACCTCGCGTTCGGCGGCGGTGGTGATGAGCCCGCTCGGCCCGAAGATGCGTGAGGGTTCCGGTGGGTCCTCGGTGGTCGGGAGTCCGCCAAGACGCAGTGCCTTCATCGAGACGTAGACACCGACGACCACCACGATGAGCACGAGTACCGCGAAGATGATCGACAACGTGCCCTGGATAAAGGTGTTGCGGATGACGGCGTCGATCTCGCCAATGTTCTTGGCGGTCTTGAACGACGTCTTGCCGGCGTCCTTGGCGTTGGCGAAGTCGCGGTGCTGCGCCCAGTAGCCGATGGCCGGATTCGACGAGAAGATCTTCTGCCAGGACGCACTCATGGTGACGATCACATCCCACACCAACGGGATTCCGGGTATCCACGCCCACTTGGCCTGTCCGCGTTTGAACAGGATGACGGTGACGACCGTCAACGCGACCGCGGCGAGCAACTGGTTGGCGATGCCGAACAGCGGGAACAGCGTGTTGATACCGCCGAGCGGGTCGGTGACGCCCATCAGCAGGATCGAACCCCATGCGGCGCAGACGATCACGGTACACAGCCACGCTCCGGGCCGCCAGGACGGATCCTTGAAGCGGCTCGCACCGGGGATGTTGCCGATGCCGTCGGACAGCATGAACCGCGCAACCCGGGTACCGGCGTCGACGGTGGTCAGGATGAACAGCGCCTCGAACATGATCGCGAAGTGATACCAGAACGCCCGCAACGATTCCCCTCCGATGGCGCGCTGCAGTGTGTCGGCCATACCCATCGCGAGGGTGGGTGCACCACCGGTGCGGGAGACGATCGAGGATTCACCGACTCCCTCGGCGGCGGAGGTGAAGTCCGCTGCGGTGACCGGATTTCCGCTCACCCCGAGTCCGTTGACATAGTCGGCGGCACCCTGCGCGGTGCCATCGGTCAGCGCCTTGGGTGCGTTCATGCCGAAGTAGATGTGCTGATCGAGGATGCAGGCGGTGATCAACGCCATGATCGCCACCGACGATTCGGTGAGCATGCCGCCATATCCGATGATCCGGGCCTGCCCTTCCTTGGCCAGCAGTTTGGGCGTGGTGCCGGAGGCGATGAGGGCATGGAATCCCGACAGCGCACCGCAGGCGATGGTGATGAACAGGAACGGGAACAATGCGCCGGAGAAGGCGGGCCCCTTGCCGTTCCAGGCGAATTCGCTGACGGCCGGTGCCTTCATGACCGGTTGGACGATCAGGATGCCGAGGGCCAGCAGGGCGATTGTGCCGACCTTCATGAACGTCGACAGATAGTCGCGGGGTGCCAGTAGCAGCCAGACCGGCAGTACCGCGGCGGCCACACCGTAGATGATGATCGCCCAACTCAGGAAGACCGGTGAGAGGGTGAACCAGTCCTTGCCCCAACCGGATTCGCCGACGTAGCGGCCGGCGACGATGGCGGCGAGCAGCAACACCACACCGATCAGCGAGATCTCGCTGACGCGACCGGGCCGCAGGTAGCGCAGGTAGATACCCATGAACAGGGCGATCGGGATGGTCATCGCGATGGAGAACACGCCCCACGGACTGTCGGCGAGCGCGTTGACGACAACCAGGGCCAGCACCGCGATGAGGATGATCATGATGACCAGCACGGCGACGATCGCGGCGGTGCCGCCGACCCGGCCGAGTTCGTCGCGGGCCATCTGTCCGAGGCTGCGTCCGCGACGCCGCGTCGAGATCGACAGCACCAGATAGTCCTGAACGCAGCCGGCGACCACGGCGCCGATGATGATCCAGATGGTTCCGGGCAGGTAGCCCATCTGCGCGGCGAGTACCGGTCCGACGAGTGGACCAGCTCCGGCGATGGCGGCGAAATGATGACCGAACAGCACTCGACGGTCGGTCGGCATGTAGTCCTGCGCGTTGTCGAATTCCTCGGCGGGCGTGGCGTGATCGTCGCGGGGCTTGACGACCTTCATCTCGATCATGCGCGCGTAGAAACGGTAGGCGATGACGTAGGTGCAGACTGCCGCGACGACGAACCAGACGGCGTTGACGTTCTCCCCACGGATGAACGCCACGATCACCCACGCCACCGCACCGAGCAGGCCGATGACGGCGAACAGGATTTTCTTCGGCACGGTCATCGGTGAGCGGTCGATGATCGCGACGGGTGGGAGATCGGGATCGTTGCGGATGAACTCGACGTTCGGATAGTCCTCGCGTCGCTCGCTCGTCGGTGTCGGTTCGGTCATCGTCATGGCGTTGGTGGGCCCTTTCGACGTCTCGAGTGGAGCCACGGATAGTGGCCTGCGTCACTATACGCGGACGGTCAAAGCGGTCATACTGTCTCCCGATGAGCTGCAACGAACCCGAAATGGGTACCAGCGCACGGTCGGAGAAGCCCACTCCGGTGGTGCTCGTTCACGGTCTGCGCGTCAGCGGTGCGTCGCTGCATCGCATCGCGAGCGCCGTCACCGACCGGCCGGTGATCCACCCCGACCTGCCCGGTCACGGCACACGCAGCGCCGAGACCTTCACGATGGCCGAGGCGGTGTCCGCCGTCGTCGACGCCGTCGACCAACTCGGCGCACCGGCGGTCCTCGCGGGAATGTCGTTGGGCGGCTATGTTGCGATGGCCACCGTGGCCGCGCATCCCGAGCGCGTGGCCGGGCTCGTCGCGATGGGGTCGACCGCCCAGCCCAGCGGGTTGTTGGCCGCACCGTTTCGGTTGTTCGGCGCGGCCACCTCGTTCCTACCCGCGCAGAGCGCCGAGATCAGCCGGTTCCTCACCCGGATGGCGTTGGGCGCGCAGGTCTCCGACGACATGGAGGCCGGCGGGCTCGCGTTGCACTCGATTGCCGATGTGGTCGACGAGATCGCCGGATTCGACGCCCTGTCCGCGCTCGCCGGATATCCGGGACCGCTGCTGTTCGCCAATGGTGGCTGGGATCAGTTCCGAATCCACGAACGCAGGTTCGCCGCTCTGTCGCCCCGTGCGCATCTACGCGTCATGCCTCGCGCCACCCATCTGTATCCGCTGGTCCAGCCGGCCGTGGCGGGAACGATGATCAGTGAGTTCGCGGCGTCGATCGACGCCGAGCGGGTAACGCAGCCGACGTCGGCACCCTGAGCCTCACTCGATGGCTTCGGCGGCCTCGAGCCACGCCGCTTCGGCGGCTTCCTTACCGGAAACCACTTGCCGTAGTTCGGTATTGAGCGACACCAGACGTTCGGGGTCGGTGGCCGCGGCCACCAGCGCGGCATGCAACTCGTCCTCGCGCCGCGAGAGTTGCTCGATCTGCCGCTCGGCCCGGTTCATCGCCTTGCGTGCCTCGCGGTGTTCGGCGGCACTCACCGCGGGTCGCTCGGCAGGAGCGTCGGCCGTACCCGGGGTCTGCGCGTCTGCGGTCTGCCCCGATGCCGCCTGCGACGAACCCACCTTCGACGAACCCGAACCCGTGGTGCCGGAACGCATCTCACGACGCCGATCGAGATACTGGGCGATCCCGCCCGGCAGGTTGGTGAGCGAGCCGTCACCGAACAACGCCCACGTGGAGTCACAGATCCGCTCGATCAGGTAGCGATCGTGGGAGATGACCACCATGGTCCCGGCCCACGAGTCGAGGAGATCCTCGAGCTGTTGCAGGGTGTCGATGTCGAGATCGTTGGTCGGCTCGTCGAGCAACAACACGTTCGGTTCGGCCATCAGCACACGCGTCAACTGCAGGCGCCGACGCTCACCACCGGAGAGATCGCCGACCGGGGTACGTTGTTTGGCCGGCGAGAAGCCGAGCCGTTCGGCGAGCTGACTCGCCGAGTACTCCTTGTCACCCAACATGATCCGCGCGGCGACCGACTCCACCGCGTCGAGGACCCGTTGATCCTCGTCGAGGTCGTCGAGTTCTTGGCGCAGCCAGCCCAGTTTCACGGTCACGCCCTCGATGCGACGGCCGGGGGCCACGTCGACTTCCCCGGCCAGCGCACGCAGCAACGTCGTCTTGCCCGATCCGTTGACCCCGACCAGACCGATACGCTCCCCCGGCGCCAGTCGCCAGGTCAGATTGTCCAGCAACGCCTGTCCCGCAGGTGTCTCGATGTGCGCGTCCTCGAGTTCGATGACGACACGTCCGAGCCGACGCTTGGCGAACGTCGACAACGTCACCGTGTCACGGGGCGGCGGGACGTCGCTGATCAGCTTCTCGGCGGCCTCGATTCGGTAGCGCGGCTTGGAGGTTCGGGCGGGCGGTCCGCGACGCAGCCACGCCAGCTCCTTGCGGGCCAGGTTGCGTCGCCGCTCCTCGGCGGCGTCGGCGAGGCGCACCCGCTCGGCGCGGGCGAACACCCAGTCGTTGTATCCGCCCTCGTACTCGTCGACCCGACCGTCGTGGACCTCCCAGGTCCGGGTGGCGACGGTGTCGAGGAACCAGCGGTCGTGGGTGACCACGACGAGTGCGCCGCGACGCCGCATGAGGTGATCGGCGAGCCATTGCACGCCTTCGACATCGAGGTGGTTGGTGGGCTCGTCGAGGATCAGGACGTCGGCCTCGGAGACCAGCGCGGCGGCCAGCCCGACGCGGCGTCGCTGTCCGCCGGAGAGTTCGTCGACCCGAGCGTCGAGCAGTTCGTCGACGCCGATGCCGGCGAGGATCCCGCGGACCCTCGGGTCGCCGGCCCACTCGTGCACGGCGATGTCGGGACCGCCGACGACGACCTCGGCGACCGTCTTGCCCGCCGGCAGCTCACCGCGCTGGGTGACCACGGCGATGCGCGCCCCACCCGCCCGCGACACACGCCCCGAGTCGGGTTCGGTGACGCCACCGAGGATCTCCAGCAGCGTGGTCTTGCCGCCGCCGTTGAGTCCCACCACCCCGATGCGCTGCTCCTCGTGCACGCCGAGGCTGACCCCGTCGAGCAGGGATTTGATGCCGAAGCTCTTGCTGATGCGGTCGGCGTTGATCAGCGCGGAGGGGGCGGGTGGCACCGGTAGACGATAACAACCCCGGACTGTCGGGCTCTCCTGTGGCGCCGACTCCCCGCCGGTGCGGTGCTCAATCCCGCCCGAATGCCGCCGCGGCGGTACCCATCACCTGATCGAGCGAATCGGCGACGACGGCGGTGTGGTCGGCGCGGGTGTGGGTGTGCAGGTCGACGTCGGTGCCGTCGGCGTGCATCGAGCGGACCAGCTTCGCGGTCAACGGGAACGGCACCACCGGGTCGAGCAGGCCGTGATCGATGCGGATCGGCACCGTGTACCCGCCGGTCGGCACCCGCGTGTAGTCGGCGAGCGCGGCCACGAAGCGCTCGTCGCCCAGCGAGGAGTCCAGCAGATCTCCCGGCGCCACCGACCGCATCGCGGCCGACACCTCGCCGTTGCACTCCGATCGCGCGAGATCGAGATAGCGTTTGCCCGCCTGGGTGAGGTGATCGGTGACGTGCAGATCGGGTCGCGCGTGGTCGAGGCCGGCAAGGATGTAGAGATACAGCGCACTGACGGTGTTGAGTTTCCCCAGGCTCGGCACGCTGGGCGTGAACGACTTGGTGAGTACCCCTTCGATACCGGAAGCCGGTGCCAGGGCCAGGATTTCACGCAGATTCAGTTCCGGCGCGTACGACGGCGCCTCGTGCCCGGCGAACAATGCCGCATGCCCGCCCTGCGAATGCCCGGCGGACACCCACTCGGTACCCAACGACGCGTCACGGGCGCGGGCCGCGCGGATCATGTCGATCACCGAGTGCGCGGCGGCCCGTCCGCCGAGGTACTCGGTCTCACCGGGTGCGCCGAGGCCCGCGTAATCGGTTGCGGTGACCGCATATCCGCGCTTGAGAGCGTCGATGATCGCGGTGTCGACACCGGAGCCCTTGCGGGTCCGGCTCGGCGCGCACTCGTCGGCGATCCCGGTGGTGCCGTGCGCCCAGGAGAAGATGCGCCACCCGCCCGACGGCGGCGTGCCCTTCGGAACGTAGAACACGCCGGTGGACAACGCCATTCGATCATTCTGGTCGCGGGTCGCATACGTGAGGCGTTGTCCCGACGCCGCGCCGGGCGGCAGGTCGGCGCCGACGATCACAGTGCCGGCGAGCACGCGCCCGGGGATCGGGGTCGCGGTGGCCGAGCCGGCTCCGAGCGACGCCAAGCCGACCGTCATCAGTCCGACCACGACTGCGACCACACCGACGACCCCGAGCCGACGACATTCGCGGTGAGTCCGAGCAAACGCCCCGGGTACACCGCGGGCGTTGGCCCGCTCGCCCCGCGTTCGTGTGCGCGGCCGTCGTGGTCGCGTGATCACTGCCCGGGCGCCTGTCGGGTCGCGCCGCTGACCGGCCCGGATGCGGTGCGTACCGAACGGGCAACACCGGCACCGGACAGCTCGGCGGCCACGGCCACCGCGGCGTCGGCGTCGGCGCACAGGAAGGCGCACGTCGGCCCCGATCCGGAGACGATGCCGTTCAACGCGCCGGCGTCGACACCGGCGCGCAGCGTGCGGCGCAGTCCCGGCCGCAGACTCAGTGCGGCCGGCTGCAGATCGTTGTGCAGCAGCGGCGCGATCTGCGTCGGCTGCCCGGTGGTCAGGGCCTGCACCAGCTCGTCGGGCCGCGGGTTGTGCACGTCGAAGGCGTCGGCGTGATCGGCGCGCAGACGGTCGAGTTCGGCGAAGACGGCGGGCGTCGACAGTCCGTCGCGCGCGAACGCCAGCACCCAGTGCAGTTCGCCGCGCGCGATCATCGGCATCAGTTGCTCACCGCGGCCGGTGCCCATGGCGGTGCCGCCCTGGACCGAGAAGGGCACGTCGCTGCCGAGACCGGCGGCGATCTCCAGGAGCTCCGCGCGCGGCAGATCGAGTTTCCACAGCGCGGCGAGGGCCACCAGGGCACCCGCGGCGTCGGCGCTACCGCCGGCCATTCCGCCGGCGACCGGGATGCGTTTGACGATCTCGATGGCCACCCGCGGATCGCGGTCGGCCCACTTGCCGAGCGCGCGGACGGCCTTGATCGCCAGGTTGTCGTCGTCGAGGGGTACGTCGGCGGCGTCGGCGCCTCGTCCGCCCTCGCGGCGCAGCGTCACCCCGAGGGCGGCGGCGCGCGCGACGGTGACGTCGTCGTACAACGAGAGCGCCTGGTAGACGGTGACGAGATCGTGGTAGCCGTCGTCGCGGAGCGGGCCGACGCCGAGGTGAAGATTCACCTTGGCGGGCACGCGCACGGAAACGGCGTCGGAGATCACCGACAGGGACGCTGGGGACACGGGTATCCAGGGTAGTGAATCGCCGTGCGAGTCACGGTTGCCAACCCCGTTCGACCAGCGCGGCGACGTCGTCGACGACCTCGATCGCGCCCGCATCGAGCAACTCCGCACCCGCGAAACCACCGGTCCGCACACCGACGCAGGCGATACCGAGTTCGTTCGCCGACGCCACGTCCCACACGCTGTCGCCAACGAGGACCGCGGTGTCACCGCCGGAACGTTCACGCGCGACCGCCAGGAGATCCGGCGCAGGCTTGGAGTTCTCGGCGTCGTCGGCGCTGGTCACGACGGCGAAATCGGAGCGCGTCAGGCCTAGGAGATCCAGCGCTGCGTCGGTGAACTCCTGCGCCCCCGACGACGCGAGCGCCACCCGATAGCCGGCATCGGCGAGCATCCGCACCAGTTCCGCCGCACGCGGCAGCGCGCGCACCTCGGGTAGCAGCTTGCGGTATTGCTGGGCCCACTCGTCGCGCAGGTCATCGCCGAGGGAGTTCTCGACGTCCGGCCCGCAGATCTCCCCCACCAGCTGATCGCCGCCCATCCCGATCGCGCGGTGGATACGCCACCATTCGGGGTACAGATCGTGCCCGGCGAAGGCGCGCTGCCACGCCAAGGCGTGCAGATGGTTCGAGTCGATGAGCGTACCGTCGACGTCGAGGAGCACGGTGTCCACAGGCGCCTCTTCGGTCGGCGTCTCTGTCCGGTCGGTGTGCGTCATCGCTGTCACTCCTGTTCCTCTTGGGTCGAGACCACGTGCCCACCATCCACCTTCGCACTGTTGGACGTCGAGCCGGTGGGACGTCGAGGTGGCGTCACTTCCGATTCGCTCGGACGTCCGCACCGATCAGAAGGAGCGCGAGCATGGCGACACGATTCGGATACACCCTCATGACCGAGCAGGCCGGACCCCGGCAGCTGGTCCGGGACGCGGTGGCCGCGGAGAAGGCGGGCTTCGATTTCGAGGTGTCCAGCGATCATTACTTCCCGTGGCTCTCGGCGCAGGGCCACGCACCGTACGCATGGACGGTGCTCGGCGCAGTGGCTCACGCGACCGAGGAGGTCGAGTTGATGACCTACGTGACCTGCCCGACGATTCGTTACCACCCGGCCATCATCGCCCAGAAGGCCGCGACCCTGCAGTTGCTCGCCGAGGGCCGGTTCATTCTCGGACTCGGTAGCGGTGAGAACCTCAACGAGCATGTCGTCGGCGCGGGGTGGCCTGCCGTCTCCGAGCGGCACGCCATGCTCGCCGAGGCGATCGAGATCATCCGAGCATTGCTCGACGGCGGTCTCGTCGATCATCGCGGCGAGTTCTTCCAGGTCGATTCGGCACGGATCTGGGATCTGCCCGACGACGGTGTACCCATCGGCGTGGCGGTGTCCGGACCCCGTTCGATCGACGAATTCGGGCCTCTTGCAGACCATCTCATCGCCGTCGAGCCGAAGGCGGACTTCATCGAGCACTGGAATGCCAATTCCGAGACCACCTCGATCGGGCAGGGCGCCGCGCTCGACCCGGCGCGCGCGATCGGCCAGATCCCGATCTGTTGGGACCCCGACCGTGACACCGCGGTGGCCCGCGCCCACGACCAGTTCCGGTGGTTCGCCGGCGGCTGGCACGTGAACGCGAACCTGCCGACCACCGCGGCGTTCGCCGGCGCCACCCAGTTCGTCACCCCCGACGACGTCGCGGCCAACATCCCCTGCGGGTCGGATCTCGACGAACTCGTCGACGGGATCCGGCCATTCGTCGACGCCGGATTCACCGACGTCGCACTCGTTCAGATCGGCGGCGAGAGCCAGGAGCGGTTCCTCGACGAGGCGGCCGGGCCGTTGCTGGAGAAGTTGCGGTCGGCCTGAGCGCTTCTCGCTGGAACCCAGTAAGAGGTAGGCCACGAAAGTACTTTTCTGTCAACGGATCTCCATTGAACACGCCCTGACCTCCGTTCCCGCGCGAAGGCCATGACTGGACTGCGAAGTCAACGTTGCATAGTCGGTGCCCGCCCTCCACAGTGGACGTCGTTGGTCGAACGACGGAAAGACGGGCAATGGCTGAGATCACCGACAGGGCAACGCAGATCGCAGAGGGACAAATCTCAGAGGGACAAATCTCAGAGGAGCAGCACGCCGTCGACGAGATGTACGCACGCCTCGACACCGAGACGATGATCGGTCTCCGAGCGCGTGAAGAGGCCCTCTCGTCGCCCATCGACGGTCCCGGAGATCGTGTCGCGCGAGACGCCGAGCTGTCACGTCTGGACAAGGTCGTCCGTCGGCTCCGGAAGGCGGAACACGCACTGTGTTTCGGGCGGATCGACGGAGCGGACCGCGGCGTACCGATGTACATCGGTCGGGTCGGGCTCCTGTCGGACTCGCACCGCACACTGCTCGTGGACTGGCGGGCCGACGCTGCTCGACCTTTCTACGCGGCGACTTCGGCGTCACCGCTCGGGGTGCGTCGGCGTCGTCACCTGCGACTACGAGACCGTAAGGTCGTCGAGCTCACCGACGAGATCCTCGATGGGACCGCACCGACCGATACCGACGTCGTCGGCGACAGCCCCCTCGTCTCCGCACTGAGTGGAGCTCGGACGGGTCGGATGCGCGAAGCGATGGCGACCTTGCAAGCCGAACAGGACGAGATCGTCAGATCCGAACACCGCGGAATCATGGTTGTCGATGGCGGCCCGGGAACGGGCAAGACGATCGTTGCCCTGCATCGGGCGGCGTATGTGCTGTACGCGTTTCCCGCGATTGCCGATCGCGGAGTATTGGTGTTCGGACCGAACAGACGATTTCTCACCTATATCTCCGACGTTCTGCCGTCCCTGGGTGAGAACGATGTCGCCCTGCGTACGACCACCGACCTGGTGGATGTCACGGTGACGCGCGCAGAGACCGATCCGATCGCACTCGCGAAGGGTTGCACGCACTTTGCCGAACTTCTCGCCGGTCGGGTCGAGGCCTCACAACCTCATGGGATACCCCTGCGATTGCGGACCGGATACGGCGCGATCGTGCTTGATCCCGCACGCGTGGATGCCGCTCGCCGCAGTGCGTTGCAGGGCGGCGTCGGCCACAACCGGGCGCGTGAGTCATTCCTCGAACAGATCGTTGATGAGGCGGTCACCGAGCTGGAAGCACAAACTGCACAGGAGATCTCGGACTTCGAGGACGAGATCCGAAGCGTACTCGGCATCGATCTCGATCGAATGTTCGCCGGCGAGGCCCGGCCCTCGGCGTATGCCGACGACGGCAGCGGGGAGCTCGAGATCGACTGGGACCGTATCCACGATGATCTCCTCGACGACGCCGAAATCACACGGGCCATCGACGAGGTCTGGCCACTCCTCACCGCCGACGACGTGGTGCGTGACGTGCTCACTGACGCCGTCTCGCTCACTCGTCACTTCCCGCGGCGCACCGACAAGGACGTCGCCTCGATCGTCGACGGCGCTCGACAAGGTTGGAGCATGGCCGATCTGGCACTCCTGGATGAGGCCCGCGCGCTCGTCGACGGGCCACCCGAGACCGTGTACGGGCACATCGTCGTCGACGAGGCGCAGCAACTCTCGCAGATGCAGTGGCGGATGCTCATGCGTCGATGCCCGAACCACTCGATGACCATCGTCGGCGACCTCGCCCAGTCGGGACCGACCACGACCATCAGCTCCTGGGGCGAGGCGCTGCACCCTTTTGTCGACGACCGCTTTGTCCACCACACTCTCACGATCAACTACCGCACCACCGCGGAGATCTTGGAAACCACCGCACCCGTCCTGGCGCGTATCGCTCCCACACAGCGGCTTTCACGCTCGATACGTCGTGGCGAGTATCCGACTACCGGCATCGTCGCGAACGATGCCGTCGACTCCGAGGTGGACGAACTGGTCGCGGCGATGCGGGCAGCGCACCCCGGGGAGCTCATCGGCATCATCACCACGGCACGGCGCGCATCGTGCTCCGACGCCGCCGCACTCGGAGACGATGTGATGGTCGTGCCGGCCGCCGACGCGCGTGGTCTGGAATTCGACACCGTGATCGTGCTCGGCGCCAACGAGATCCGGTGTGCGGACGACTCCGGTCTCCGAGATCTCTACGTGGCACAGACCCGGGCGACCAAGCGCCTGGTCATGCTCGACATCGGCGGGCCCGTTCCTGACGACGGTGCGGTCTGAGCGCTTCTCGCTGGTCGATTTCGCTCGCGCGCAACGATTTCCTTGCGCGGGAGCGAAATCGACCAGCGGAAAGCAGTACGTGGTGCGCTCAGTCGCCCGCCGGGACCTGCGCCAACCGGACGAAGTCGTCGACGTCGAGCTTCTCGCCGCGGATCTGCGGGTCGATGCCGGCGGCGCGTAGCCGACGCTCGGCCTCAGCTGCCGAGCCGGCCCACCCGGCCAGTGCCGAGCGCATCGTCTTGCGGCGCTGGGCGAAGGCGGCGTCGATGACGGCGAACACCTTCGCCCGCACCGCGGGATCGTCGGAATAGCGTGAATGTCGTTGTACGCGAACCAGTCCGGACTCCACCTTGGGTTCCGGCCAGAACACGTTGCGGCCCACCGCACCCGCCCGCGACACGTCACCGAAGTAGCGGGCCTTGACGCTCGGGACGCCGTAAATGCGGCCGCCCGGTCCGGCGGCGAGGCGGTCGGCGACCTCGGCCTGCACCATCACCAGAGCGGTCTGCAGCGTCGGGCACTGCGCGAGCAGGTGCAGCAGCACGGGCACCGCAACGTTGTAGGGCAGATTCGCCACAAGTGCGGTGGGCGCGGCGGGCAGGTCGTCGGCGAGCACCGTCATCGCGTCGGCGGTGACGACGTCGAGTGCCGCTGACCGGGTCGGCGCGTACTCCGCCACGGTGGCGGGAAGCCGTGCGGCCAGGACCGGGTCGATCTCGACGGCGATCACGCGCGAGACGGTGCCGAGCAGGGCCAGGGTCAGCGAGCCGAGACCGGGGCCGACCTCGAGCACGACGTCGTCGGCCCCGACACCGGATGCGGCGACGATACGTCGCACCGTGTTGGCGTCATGGACGAAGTTCTGCCCGAGGGTCTTGGTCGGGCGAACGCCCAGTTCGGTTGCCAGAGCCCGGATCTGAGCCGGACCGAGTAGGCGCGAATGCGCAGGCGCGTCGTCGGCGGTCAGATCAGAGCCCCAGCCGCGACGAGCAGGACGGCCACGCACCCCAGCCCTGTGCGGCCTGGGTCTTCTCGGCGATCGCGATCTGCTCCTCACGGGTGGCGAGGTCCGGGCGCGGCGCGTACTCCTGGCCGCCCCAGCGATCCCAGGTGTTCTGGTCGAACTGGATACCACCGTAGAAACCGTTGCCGGAGTTGATCGCCCAGTTACCGGTCGATTCACACTGGGCCAGCGCATCCCACACCGAACCGAACGGCACGAACGGTGCGCCCGGCTTGGTCCCGACGCGAACGGTGGCCGCGACCGGCTGGGTGAGCACGTCCTGGCTGATCTTCACGCGCTTGGTGATCTTGCCGTTGACGGTGGTCACCTCGTACTGAACCTTCGCACGGCCCGGCTTACCGGGCTTGACGACGATGCGGCGATCCTTGATCAGGGTCGGATCGTCCTGGGTGACGTCGGGAGCGTTGACGTCCTCTTCGACAGTGGTCTCGGTGGTGCGGATGCGGGTGACGTTGATGACCGTGCCGTCGGTGACCTTGGCGTCGGCGGCCGGGGTGACCTTGTCGGCGTCCTGCAACGGCGCACCGATGCCCTCGAGGGCCTCCGACACGGTGTCGGCGGGCACCGACTTGATCGAGGGCACCCCGCCGTCGATGATGACGAGCTTCTTGGGGAGCGTGACGTCGACGACCGCGCCGTTGACCGGGATCGGCCCGTTCGCGTTGAAGTTCGCCTGGTCCGCACCGTGTGAGAGCCCTTGCTGGGCGAGGAGTTGGTTCACGTTGACCGCGGTCGTCTCGACGACGCGCTTCTCGCCCTCCACGTCGAGGACGACCTGCTTCTTGCGATGGAAGGTGATCGTCTGACCGTCGGAGAACGATGAATTCGGGGACGGCGACACCATGTCGCCGCTGACCGGCTGGTAGCCCTGCGACTCGAGCAACGAGTCGACGTTCATCGTCATCGTGGCGACCTGGATCTTCTGGCCGTCGACGTCGATGGTGACGTGTTTGTGCATCGTCACGCCCATCACGCCGCCCGCGGCGACGGTGCAGAGCACGGCCCCGATGGCGATGCGGGCGCGCATCGACTCCAACGTGTGGATTCTCGCGAAAACAGACAAGGTCAAGCATCCTGATCGACGACGTGGTCATCCCCCGACACCGGCGCGAGGTGGTCGTCCCGGACGGGCCCGAGGGCCCACATCCCGAGGAACGAAACCACCGCCGAGGCGACGGATCACAATACGATAACGAGCAGGGGTGATTACCGCAAAGACAGCCGGTACACGCGTCGCGCGTTGTCACCGAGCGTCTGCGCCATCGTGTGCTCATCCGTTCGACGGACATCGGCGAGCAGCCGTGCCGAATAAGGCAGGCAATAGGACTGATTCGGCTGGCCACGGTAGGGATGCGGGGTCAGGAACGGTGCGTCGGTCTCGACGAGGATCTGCCCGTCCGGCACCAGGTGAGCTGACTCACGCAACTCGGCAGCATTGGCAAATGTCACAGTTCCAGCAAAACTCAGAAAATAGCCGCGATCTATGCATTCGCGAGCAACATTCCGGTCACCGGAGAAGCAATGCATGATCACGGCGTCCGGTGAGCCCTCGGCCGCCAGGATGTCGAGGAGGTCGTGGTCGGCCCCCCGGTTGTGGATCATCAGCGGTTTGCCGATCCGCTTGGCCAGATCGATGTGCCAGGCAAAGGCCTCCTTCTGGACCTCCGGCGACGCCGCCGACTCGGACTTGCCGGGCCAGTAGTAGTCGAGACCTGTCTCGCCGATGGCCACCACCCGCGGATCGGCGGCCATCTGTTCGAGTTCGGCGCGCGCCGCATCGTCGAGTTCGCCCGCATGGGTGGGATGCAGCGCAACCGCGGCGAACGCCCGATCGTCCCAGTGCGCGGCGTCGAGAGCCCAGCGCGCGTCGATCATGTCGTCGGCGACGGTGACGACCTGCCCGACACCGACCGTCTCGGCGTGATCGAGGATGGCCCGGACCGAGTCCGCATCCCGCCCGCCACAGGCGGCGAGATGGGTGTGCGCGTCGACCAGCCCCGGCAGGAGCTCGGGGTCCGGCGGCGGCTCCCGACGACGCCGCTTCTTGGCCGCCTTGGCGCTCTCGGCCTTCATCGAAGCGCTGTCGGCGGTGTGGTGGGCGCTGTCGGCGGTGTGGTGGGCGCTGTCGGCGGTGTGGTGGGCGCTGTCGGCGTCGGTCATGCGGCCAACTGTAGGGCTCGGCGTACCGGGGTCGGGGTTATCGGGGGTCGCGGCCACCGGTGTGCCTACAGATCGACGCTGCCGGTGATGACGGTCGTGCTCTCGCCGCCGATCCAGATGTTCTCCCCGTCGTCAGTGACGTGCACGCGTCCGGACCGGCCGAGCACGGTTCCCTGAGCAGCCACATAGGACGACGGCGCCAAACCGGCGCCGCGCAGCCACATCGCGATGCCGGCGTTGAGACTGCCGGTGACCGGGTCCTCGGGGATGCCGTCGCCGGGTGCGAACGCGCGGACCTCGAACATCACATCGGCTCCGGGGGCGGTCGCCTCGGTGTGGGCGCCGACGAGCCCCACCTCATGGTCGCCGAGGGCGGCGAAGTCGGGGGTCACTTCGAGCACGCGCTGCGCCGAATCGAGCTGCAACACCATCCACCGCGGCCCGTTGATCACCCATTCGGCGGCGAGTACGTGCTGCGGGTCCACGCCGAGGGCGGCGGTCACCTCGGCGCGGGTGTCGTCGGCGACGGGCCCGGAACGGCTCAGCGGCGGCGCGGCGAAGGCGAGGCGACCGTCGGTCCGTCGGATGCGGACCAGCCCGACACCGCACTCCTGCACGATGTCGTCGCCCGCGGCGACACCCCCGGCGGCGAGCCACGCATGCGCCGACCCCAGCGTCGGATGCCCGGCGAAAGGCATCTCCGAGCCGGGAGTGAAGATCCGCAGCCGGTAGTCGGCGTCCGCGTCGGTCGGCGGCAGCAGGAACGTGGTTTCCGACAGATTGGTCCATCGCGCGAACGCCGCCATCTGTTCGTCACCGATGCCGTCGGCGTCCACGACCACCGCCACCGGATTGCCGGAGACCGGTTGGGACGCGAAGACATCGACCTGGGCGAAGCGTCGGGACTGTACGACATCACGAGACATGGCCTCATGGTTCATCATTCGCGTCGCACGCGTCCACACATTTGTGCACCTGCGCGACACCCCGCGGATCCGCGTCGCTCGCATAGCGCGCCCCAGCCGCCACAGACGGGTAGCGTGGCCACTCGTGTTGGGTTTGCCAGATGACGTCACCGTCGCGCTCTTCGACCTCGACGGTGTCCTCACGAGTACCGCCGTCCTGCATCGCCACGCGTGGAAGGCGGCGTTCGATGCCTACCTTCGTCAGCGCGACGGCGAGGGGTTCACGCCGTTCACCGAGCAGGACTACCTCGACCATGTCGACGGCCGTCCGCGCGACGACGGTGTGCGTGCCTTCCTCGCCAGCCGCGGTATCGACGACGTCGACGACGCCACCGTCGAGGCGATCGGCAGCGGGAAGAACGAGATGTTCCTCGCCAGCCTCGAACGCGATGGGGTGAACCCGTATCCGGGATCGGTGCGCTATCTGCAGGCCGCGAAGGATGCCGGTCTGCGGATCGCGGTGGTGACCTCGTCGAAGAATGGCGCCGCGGTGCTCGACGCCGCCGATCTGTCGGAGTTCGTGGAGGTTCGCGTGGACGGTCTCGAGACGGCCGCCGCGGGCCTGCGCGGCAAACCCGCCCCCGATTCGTATCTTCTCGGAGCACAGCGGATGGGCGTCGAGCCCGCAGCCGCCGCGGTCTTCGAGGATGCGATCTCCGGAGTCCAGGCCGGTGCCGCCGGTCATTTCGGCTACGTCGTCGGTATCGACCGGGTCGGCGGCACCCAGGCCGCGTCGATGACCGCGGCCGGGGCGTCCATCGTCGTCAACGATCTCGAGGAGTTACTCCCCGCATGAGCACCTCCGACAACGCCTACGGATTCGACGTCCACCCATGGCAATTGCGCTGGCGCGGACTCGACATCGACATGCTCGGGCGCACCGAGACCCTCTTCGCGCTGTCCAACGGACACATCGGGTTGCGCGGCACCTTCGAGGAGGGTGAGCCGGTTGATCACCCGGGCACCTACCTCAACGGCTTCTACGAGCAGCGCGGTCTGCCGTACGCCGAAAGTGGTTACGGTTACCCCGAATCCGGGCAGACCGTGGTCAACGTCACCGACGGTAAAATCATCCGGCTGCTCGTCGAGGACGAGCCGATGGACCTGCGTTACGGTCGCACCGAGGAGCACGAGCGTGTGCTCGACTTCCGCACCGGCACGCTGCGGCGCAGCACCCTGTGGACCTCACCGACCGGTCGCACGGTACGCATCAAGTCCGAGCGGCTGGTGTCGTTCACCAAGCGCACCATCGCCGCGATCCACTACGAGGTGGAGCCGGTCGGCGAGGACATGAAGCTGGTGCTGCAGTCGGATCTGCTTGCCAACGAACCGATTCCGACGCCGGGCAACGATCCGCGTCTGGCGGCAGCACTCGATCAGCCGCTGGTCTCGGATCTCGCGACCTGCCGCAACTACTGGGGCATCCTGGTCCACCACACCAAGCGCTCGGGCCTGCACATGGCCGCCGGCATGGATCACCAGATCGAATTCCCGGATCGCGCAGACACTTTCATTCGCGCCGACGGCGACCTCGCGCGACTGACGGTGGCCGCCAACGTCCCCGAGGGCACCCGGCTGAGCCTGACCAAATACATCGGCTACGGCTGGTCGGCGCGGCGATCGGTACCCGCACTGCGCGCACAGGTCGACGCCGCGCTGGCGATGGCGATGGAAACCGGCTGGGACTCACTCAAAGCCAATCAGGCCGCCTACCTCGAGGACTTCTGGCGCGACGCCGACATCGAGCTCGACGGCGATCCCGAACTGCAGCAGGCGATCCGGTTCGCCTTGTTCCACGTGCTCCAGGCGGGCGCGCGCGGCCAGTCGCGCGCGATCCCGGCCAAGGGACTCACCGGCCCCGGCTACGACGGCCACACCTTCTGGGACACCGAAAGTTTCATCCTGCCGATGCTGACGTACACGGTGCCCGCGGCGGCCGGCGAGGAGTTGCGCTGGCGCCACGCCACCATGGACAAGGCCAAGGCGCGTGCCGCCGAACTCGCCCAGCGCGGCGCGATGTTCCCCTGGCGCTCGATCAACGGTGACGAGTGTTCGGGCTACTGGCCCGCGGGTACCGCGGGCGTGCACGTGAGCGCCGACATCGCCAACGCGACCGGCCGATACCTGCGCGCCACCCACGATGAGCAGTTCGAAACCGAATGCGGCGTCGAGATCCTCGTCGAGACCGCCCGCCTGTTCGCCGGCCTCGGACATCACGACGTCAACGGGCACTTCCGGATCGACGGCATCACCGGACCCGACGAGTACACCGCCGTGGTCAACAACAACATCTTCACCAATCTCGCTGCACAACAAAACCTTCGGGATGCGGTGGCCGCGGTGCACCGGCGTCCGGACCTGGCTCAGCAGTTCGGCGTCACCAACGCCGAGTCGGCGCACTGGGAGGCCTGCGCCGACGACATGGTGATGCCCTACGACGAGGCACTCGGTGTGCACCAGCAGTGCGAGGCGTTCACCCTGTTGGGCGCATGGGATTTCGAGGCTTCACGCGGCAAATACCCACTGCTGCTGAACTATCCGTACTACGAGCTGTACCGCAAGCAGGTCGTCAAACAGGCCGACCTGGTGTTCGCCATGTACCTGTTCGGCGAGAGTTTCACCCCGGAACAGAAACTGCGGAACTTCGACTACTACTACCCACTGACGGTGCGGGATTCGTCGTTGTCGGCGTGTTGTGAGGCGGTCACCGCCGCCGAGGTCGGCTACCCCGACCTCTCCTACGATCTGCTCGTCGAATCGGTGTTCACCGATCTGCACGATCTGCACGACAACGTGGCGAGCGGTCTGCACATCGCGGCGCTGGCCGGAGCGTGGATGGATTGTGTGGCCGGGTTCGGCGGCATGCGCGACTTCGGTGGCAACATCACGTTCGCGCCGAGACTGCCGACACGACTGGACTACCTGTCGTTCCGGATGACGGTGCGCGACTCCAAGATGCTGGTCGCCATCGACAAGAGCTCGGCGACGTATCGCCTGCTCTCGGGACCCGACATCGACCTCGCGCATCACGGTGACAAGTTCACCCTCACCGAGGGCACACCGGTCACCATGTCGATCCCGGAGATCGCCCTGCGTGAGCCGCCCAAGGCCCCGCCTGGATGCGAGCCCTACCGCCGTCAGATGTGAGATCCCGGGCGGCCACCGATCTTGGCGTTACCGTCAGTGCGTCTGGGCCGCTTGCGGATCCGAGATGACGTAGCGGTCGGCGAGTTCGCCGAGTTCACGCAGCACCCGCTTGGACGACTCCGCCCACGGCATGAGGATCGGGAAGACGTGGAACATGCCACGCTCCTCCCTCCCCGTCACCGGTACCCCCGCGGCTTCCAGGTTCTCGACGAACTGCCGGATGCCGTCACGGAACATCTCCACCTCGCCCCAGCAGACGAACGTCGCCGGGAACCACTCCGGGTCGGGATGGCCGTACACGGCCGAGACCCGGTCGTCATTGGGCTGCACCCCGCGCAGGTACGGCGCGACCGGGATACTCCACGGCAGGATGTCGTACGGCGCGTTCTCGACGATCGAATCGTGGTCGAGATCGAGGTCGATCTCCGGTGAGAACAGGGCCAGCGCAGCTGGTTTGGGGAGGTCGTGATCGCGCAGGTAGGCCACCAGCGAGGTGGCGAGCCCGCCACCGCCGGAGTCCCCGGCGACCACCAGATGCGCAGGGTCGACCCCTCGCTCGAGCAGCCCGCGGTAGACGTCGGCGGCGTCGTGCACGCCGGCGGGGAACGGGAATTCCGGCGCCATCCGGTAGTCGGCGATGAAGATCTCGAACCCGGTGAGGCGGACGAGGGCGGCGGCGAAGGCGGCGTACATCATCGGTGAGGTGCCGATGTAGCCGCCGCCGTGCAGATACAGCATGGTGCCGTCGATGGCCTTCTTCTGCTCGGCGTCGTCGACATAGGAGTCGGTGGAATCCTTGGCGCGACACCAGATCCCCGGTATCCCGGCGACCTCGTCGGCGACGATCTCGACCTTGCCGGCCAGACCGACGACCGGCGGGAGCACGATCTTGCAGATGTCGTCGATGAATTTCTCCATCGAACGGAACTCCTCGATCGGCAGGCCCATCGAATAGCCCATGAACGCGCGGATCGTCTGTCGGGTCACCGACTGTCCGAGGTTGTCCAGGAGGCCACCGGGACCGCTCCACGGCTTCTGGAACGGAACCCGGGCGAGTCCGTTGAGCATGCTCTCGGCCAGACCCACCACGGCCAGCGCGCTCACGGGTCCGGATGCGGTCGCTACCTCGGGACGA
Organism: Gordonia sp. N1V; assembly: GCF_029269935.1. NCBI lineage: Bacteria > Bacillati > Actinomycetota > Actinomycetes > Mycobacteriales > Gordoniaceae > Gordonia > Gordonia sp. N1V. Next base: position 91,189 of record NZ_JARJDD010000008.1, on the reverse strand, counting down.
TCAGCCATCACCATGCGGCCAGCCTAGGCGCCGGGGGCGCGGAAGCGCTTGTCGGTCGCCTGGAGCGCTCGTCAGTGGGTGGGTGCGGCGGCCGGGTCCGGGGTGACGTGACGGTCGACGAACTCGTCGAGTTCGCGGTACACCTCGTGCGAGCTCTCCGCCCACGGCATCAGGATCGGGAAGACGTGGAACATGCCGCGTTCCTCCAGCGACATGACCTCGATGTCGGCGGCGCGCAGCGTCTCCACGAATTCGCGGATGGGATCACGGAACATCTCGTCGGCACCCCACGTCACGAAGGTCGGCGGGAACCATTGCGCGTCCGGTTCGGCTTTCGTCATCGACACGCGCGTGTCATCGGGTGAGACGCCGTGCAGATACGGCGTGACGGGCACGTTCCACGGCAGGATGTCGGTCTTGGCGTTGTCGGTGATCGACGGGTGGTCGAGATCGAGATCGACCTCCGGGGAGAACAGCGCCAGAGCCGCCGGGCGCGGCGACCCGATCTCCGACAGGTAGGTGACCAGCGAGGTCGCCAACCCGCCGCCGCCCGAATCACCGGCGATGACGAGGTGATCGGCGTCGACGCCGCGCTCGAGCAGTCCGCGATAGACATCGGCGGCGTCGTGCACGCCGGCGGGGAACGGGAACTCCGGCGCCATCCGGTAGTCGGCGATGAAGACCTCGCAGCCAGTGCCGCTGCACAGGGATGCGGCGAAGGCCGAGTACATCATCGGGGTGGTCCCGATGTAGCCGCCGCCGTGCAGGTAGAGGATGGTGCCGTCGATGGTCTTCTTCTGCGCGTCGTCGTCGACGAAGGCATCCGAACTCGACCGCGACCGCACCCACAGTCCGGGCACCCCGTTGATCTCGTCGTCGGTGACCTCGACGTCGTCGGTGAGGTGGATGAACGGTGGGATGACCGTCCGGCACAGTTCGTCGAGCACCTTCTCCATCGACCGGAACTCCTCGATGGGCAGGCCGACGATGTAGCCCATGAACGAGCGCACGGCCTGACGCGTGACCGACTGCCCCACGTTGTCGAGTAGTCCGCCCGGCCCCTGCCAGAACCGGCGGAACGGCACGCGGGCCAGGCCGTTGAGCATGCTGTCGGCCAAACCGACCATGGTCAACGCGGTCACCGGCGCCGATGCGGTTGCGACCCCGGGACGATCAGCCATCACCATGGGGCCAGGGTATCGGGTGATGTCCGAATCGGCCCCGCATCCGCGGCCGGACGCCCGGCCGTACGAATACAACTTCCACGGAATCGGGCGAAAACAGCCGAAAATCGGGGTCGGTACCCCGCTGCGGTGGAAGCTGTATTCGTACACCGCGTACCAGCCACCGGGAGCAGCGGGATTCGCCGACGTCCGCGCTGACCAGAGCGTGACGGGGTGGGCTGTGGCTGGGAGCGACCCCGTATCCTGTCATCACTATGCCCAGTGACCTGACCAGCACCGACGCCCCCACCTCCGACGCGACCGCCTCGCACGGAGCGGGCCGCCCGTACTACCTCACCACCGCGATCGCCTACCCCAACGGCGCACCGCACATCGGGCACGCCTACGAGTACATCTCCGCCGACGCGCTGGCCCGGTTCAAGCGGCTCGACGGCTTCGACGTGCGCTTCCTCACCGGCACCGATGTGCACGGGCAGAAGATGCAGCAGACCGCGGAGAAGGAGGGCATCCCGACCGCAGAGCTCGCCAACCGCAACTCCGACCGGTTTCAGGAGCTGCAGGATCGTCTCGGTTCGAGTTATCACCGTTTCATCCGGACCTCCGACGAGGATCACAAACGGGCATCGGCGGCGATCTGGCAGCGCATGGTCGACGCCGGCGACATCTACCTCGACACGTACTCCGGCTGGTACGACGTGCGCGACGAGATGTTCTACGCCGAGGGCGACACCGAGGTCGACGACGCCGGGCAGCGCGTGGCCACCGACACCCGTCACGTCCTGACCTGGACCGAGGAGCAGAGCTTCTTCTTCCGGCTGTCGGCGTATCAGGACAAGTTGCTCGATCTCTACGAGAGCCACCCGGAGTTCGTCGGGCCCGACGTGCGGCGCAATGAGGTGGTGAGCTTCGTCAAGGGTGGGCTGACCGATCTGTCGGTGTCGCGCACCACCTTTGACTGGGGTGTGCCGGTGCCCGGGCATCCCGATCACGTCATGTACGTATGGGTCGACGCGCTGACCAACTATCTGACGGGTGCGGGTTTTCCCGACGACGAGGCCACTTACGAACGGTATTGGCCGGCCGATCTGCACATCATCGGCAAGGACATCATCCGCTTCCACTGCGTGTACTGGCCGGCGTTCCTGATGAGCGCAGGCCTGCCGCTGCCCAAACGTGTGTTCGCCCACGGCTTCTTGTTCAACCGCGGCGAGAAGATGAGCAAGTCCGTCGGCAACGTCGTCGACCCGGACAACCTCATCGACGAGTTCGGTCTCGATCCGGTGCGGTACTTCTTCCTGCGCGAGGTGTCCTACGGGCAGGACGGGTCGTACTCGGCGGAAGCGATCGTGTCGCGGATCAACGCCGACCTGGCCAACGAGTTCGGCAACCTCGCCCAGCGCACCCTGTCGATGATCGGCAAGTACTTCGACGGCGCGGTGCCGGCTCCGGCCGAGTTCACCGAGGACGATCGGCGATTACTCACGGCCACAGACGAATTGCTTCCGAAGATGCGTGAGCACTTCGACGCCCAGGCGATTCATCTCGGTCTCGAGACGTTGTGGACGACGCTGGCCGAGACCAACCGCTACATCTCCGCACAGGAACCGTGGAAACTGGCCAAGACCGATCTGGCGCGCACCGGCACCGTGCTCTACGTGTGCGCCGAGGTCGTGCGTGTGGTGGCCCTGTTGGCCCAGCCGGTCATGCCGACGGCCTGCGGCACACTGCTCGATCTGCTGCGCGTCGACGACCACCGCGACTTCGCGGCCGTCGCCCAGCGACTGGTGCCGGGAACCGAACTGCCCAAGCCCGCACCGGTCTTCCCTCGTTACGAGGCGTGATCGTTCCGGCATGACGGCCACCGCGCTCGACGTCCTGCGGTCGTTGCAGCATTCCGCGACGAAACAGGGCGTGCCCGGTCCGGCGGCACTCATCGGCGACTGGTGGGATGCCGACGCGGTGATCGCGCCGTCGATCGAGATTCGCGCCGGGTCGGCTCCAGCCGACCGCACCGACCGATTCTGGTTGGGCTACTGCGGTTTCGACGGTTCGCACGCGCCCGCGGCCACGCTGCCGTCGTGTGCGGGCGGACTCACCGAACGTCTGCTGGTACTGCGCAGCGGGCAGTGGCGACACGTGTCGGTGGATGGCTCACCGCAGCCCGACTGGGTGACCCGGGCGATGGACGACGCCGCGCTGGGGCGGGTCGGCGGGAACCCGCTGCCGTCGGGGTCGTTGTGGTCGGGGTCGCGGTGGTCGGCACGATGGATGCCACCGGACCACGCCCACCACGTCGAGGCCATCGAGAAGTGTCTGGAGGCGATCCGCGCCGGCGACATCTACCAGGCGTGCGTGTGTACCCGCTTCACCGGCCACCTCGAGGGGTCGGCACTGGAGTTCTATCTCGACCTCACCGGCGCGACACGTCCGGCCAAATCGGCCTTCCTGCAAGGCGAGTGGGGTGCGGTCGCGAGTTTCTCACCGGAGACGTTCCTGCGCCGGACCGGCAACATCGTCTCGTCGTCGCCGATCAAGGGCACCATCGCCGCCGACGCCGACCCGAGCGTGTTGTCGGCGTCGACGAAGGACATCGCCGAGAACATCATGATCGTCGACCTCGTCCGCAACGACCTCGGGCGCGTCGCGGTCACCGGATCGGTGCGAGTCGCCGACCTTCTCACCGTCGTCCCGGCACCCGGTGTGTGGCACCTGGTGTCGCGGGTGGAGGCGATCGTGGCGCCCGACGTCGGCAATTCCCGACTCCTCGACGCCACCTGGCCACCGGCCTCGGTCACCGGCACCCCGAAACTACGGGCGCGCGGACTGCTCGCGGAATGGGAATCGTCGCCGCGCGGAGTGTATTGCGGCGCAGTCGGTCTCGCCGGACCCGACGCGCTCCTGGATCTCAACGTCGCCATCCGCACCGTCGAGATATCCCCCGGCGGCGGGCTGGAGCTCGGCGTCGGCGGCGGCATCACCATCGACTCCGATCCCGAACGTGAATGGCAGGAGTGCCTGGACAAGGCGGCCAGCATCATCTCCGCACAGGCCTGACGCCACGAGTCGCCGGTCAGTCCACCGATCGTGCCGCCAGCACCGCCTCGTACACATCGCGTCGAGAGGCGTTGGTGCCCTTGACGACCTGCGCGCACGCGTCTTTCAAACGCATTCCGTCGTCGGCGAGTGCCGTTGCACGGGTGACGAGTTCGTCGAGGTCGGGTTCGCCGGCAACGGCACCGGCGAGCACCACGGTGATCTCCCCTCTGATCCCGTCGGCGGCCCACGCGGCCAGTTCGGCGAGCGTTCCGCGCCGCACTTCCTCGTAGGTCTTGGTCAGCTCACGGCACACCGCCGCCCGACGCTCCGGGCCGAGGACCTCGACGGCGTCGGCGAGACAGTCGGCGAGTCGGTGCGGCGATTCGAAGAACACGGCGCTGCGTGATTCGTCGCGCAGCACGCCCAGCCAGTCGCGGCGCGCCCCGGACTTGCGGGGTGCGAACCCCTCGAAGCAGAACCGTTCCGACGGCATCCCCGACACCGCCAGCGCGGTGGTGACCGCCGACGGCCCGGGCAGTGCGGTCACCCGCAGTCCGGCGTCGGCGCAGGCCACGACGATGCGATAGCCGGGGTCGCTGACCGACGGCATGCCGGCGTCGGTGATCAGCAGTACCGTGGCGCCGGCGGCGATGGCCTCCACGAGGCGCGGTGTGCGGGCGGCCTCGACCTGGTCGTAGTAACTGATGAGTTCACCGGCGATGGTCACCTCCAGCCCGGCGGCCAGGGCGCGGGCGCGGCGGGTGTCCTCGGCGGCGACGATGTCGGCGGTGCGCAGGGCCTCGACCAGGCGAGGTGACGCGTCGTCGTATCGGCCCATCGGGGTGGCCGCGAGCACCAGGGCACCCGTCGGCGACGGCGAAGTCATCCCGCAAGCCTACGGCCTGGCCGGTCGCCGTCCGGCGACCATTACGATCGGACGAGTGACCCTCACCGCCGGCGACGTCGCCCAGCGCGACCGACACCTCAGCGCCGAGATCACGGCGTCGGCGCACCCGACCGCGCCACGGCCCGGTCCGGAGATCCCGACCCCTCTGTTCGGCGCTCCCGACCGCGTTCGCGGACTGATCGTCGGCCTGGTCATCACGTTGCTCGCGACGATCACACGCTTCTGGTCGCTGAACACGCCGACCGACGACGGCACCCCGATCTTTGACGAGAAGCATTACGTCCCGCAGGGCTGGCAGGTCCTCACCGGCGGCAATTGGATCGAGGACAACCCGGCCTACGGGCTGGTCGTGCATCCACCGGTCGGCAAATGGCTGCTCGCCGCCGGCGAGGCCATGTTCGGTTACACCCCGCTCGGGTGGCGGGTGATCTCGGCGCTGTCGGGCATCGCGATCGTGGTGATGATCTACCTCGTCGTGCGACGCATGACCCGATCCACCCTGATCGGCGCGATCGCCGGGATCTTCGCGATCTGCGACGGCGTGCTCGTCGTCCAGTCACGGCTGGGCATGCTCGACATCTTCCAGGCACTGTTCGTCGTGGCGACCTTCACCGCGCTGATCGCCGACCGCGACCAGGTGCGGGCACGCATGCACAAGGTGTATCTGGAAGGCCGCATCCACGATTCGGTGTTCGGGCCGCGCCTGGGCTTTCGCTGGTATCGCTTCACCGCGGGCGTCATGCTCGGGCTGACCTGCGGTACCAAATGGTCGGGGATCTACTACATCATCTTCTTCGGGCTGCTCTCGGTGGGCTTCGACGTCGCCGCCCGCAAGGCCTATCACGTGCAGCGCCCCTGGCTGGGCACGCTGCGTCGCGACGTCTTCCCGGCGGGCATGAGCCTTGCCGTGATGCCGATCGCCATCTACCTGGCGACGTTCATCCCGTGGTTCTCCAGTGAGACGTCGGTGTACCGCTATCAGGTCGGCAACACCATCGGCACCGGTGGCACATGGTCGTGGTTGCCCGGCGCGTGGCGCTCACTCTGGTACTACGAGGCCGGTGTCCTGAGCTTCCACGAGCATCTCACCAACTCGGCGGGCAACCACCACCCGTGGGAATCCAAACCGTGGACGTGGCCGATGAGCCTGCGGCCCATGCTCTATGCCCTGGAGAACGGACCCGACCAATGCGGCGGCGGCGAATGTGTCCGCGCGCAGATGCTCATCGGCTCACCGGCGATGTGGTGGTTGTCGGTGCCGATGCTCCTCTGGGGCATGTGGTCGTGGTTCGTGCGACGCGACTGGCGCTACGCCGCGGTCGTCACCGCCTACGCCGCCGGCTACCTGCCGTGGTTCATCGAACTCGACCGTCAGATGTACTTCTTCTACGCGACCGTGCTCGCGCCGTTCCTGGTGATGGGATTGGCCCTGGCCTGCGGGGACATCCTGCGCGGATCGCGACGCGCCGTGCCGGGCACCCGACCGGAGAGGCAGGCGCTCGCGGTCATCGTCGTCGCCCTCTATGTGGGGCTCGTCGTCGCCAACTTCGTCTGGCTGTGGCCGATCCTGACCGCCTCCCCCATCTCGCCGACGATGTGGCGGCAGGAGATCTGGTTGCCCAGCTGGGGCTGATACCCGATCGACGCGATCAAGCGCACGGTCGACGGGATACAGCGCACGGTCGACGCGAATGGGCGCCCGATCGACGCGACAGGGCGCCCACTCGACGGTTGTTGCCGGGCTACTCGGTGCGCGGTGTCGCGCCCGCCCCGTCCGAAACCTGCCCGTCCGAAACGCGACCGTCCGGAACCTGCCCGTCCGGGCTCGCCACGATCGGCGTGGTACCGGCGACCGGCATCTCACCGGTGCTGATCACCTCGGCCTGTTTGCGGATGTGGTCGTCGACCTGTCCGGCGAGGATCTGACGCGACACGATCAGCGGGTCACGCCGCAGATCCATGTACAGCGAGACGCACATGCCGATCATCACCAGGACGAACGGCAGCGCGGCGATGATCGCCATCTGCTTGATGCCGTTGAGGGCTTCGTGGTCGGGGTCGTCGCCGCCCATCGCGAGCAGCAACGCGGCGACGGCACCGGTCAGCACACCCCAGAACACGGTCGTCACCCGGCGTGGCTCGTGGGTGCCGCGCTCGGAGAGCGTACCCATCACCAGTGACGCCGAGTCGGCGCCGGACACGAAGAAGATCGCGACGAGGATCATCACCAGCGCCGAGGCGATACCCGTCCACGGCAGGTTGGCCAGCACATCGAACAGGGTGTCCTCGCTGGCGGCGGTGGCCGGGTCGAACGGCAGCACGCCGTCCATGTTCTCCCGGATCGCGGTGCCGCCGAAAATGCAGAACCACAGCAACGACACCACCACCGGCACCACCATGACGCCGATGACGAATTCGCGGATCGTCCGGCCCTTGGAGATCTTGGCCAGGAACATCCCGACGAACGGGGTCCACGACACCCACCACGCCCAGTAGAAGATCGTCCAGTCGGCCAGCCACTGCTGACCGTCGGCGTCGACGGTGGCGCCCGAGCGCGCCGAGAAGAACGGCAGATCGTTGAGATAGGCGCCGAGGGTGGTCGGCAGCAGATCGAGGATGAAGACGGTGGGGCCGACCACGAAGACGAAGACCGCGAGGATCAGCGCCAACACCATGTTGATGTTGGACAGCCACTGGATGCCCTTGGCGATCCCCGACACCGCCGACGCCACGAAGCACGCGGTGAGGATCGCGACGATCGCCACCAACAGCATGGTGCCCGGATTGTCGAGCCAGCCGACCTTGCTGATCCCCGAACCGATCTGCAGCGCACCGAGTCCCAGCGAGGCGACGGTCCCGAACAGGGTCGCGAAGATCGCGAGGATGTCGATGATCTTGCCGATCGGTCCGTTGGTCCGCGACCCCAGCAGCGGGGCGAACACCGAGCTGATCAACTGGGTACGCCCACATCGGTAGGTGCCGTAGGCGATCGCCAGCCCGACCACCGCGTACATCGCCCACGGGTGAAAACCCCAGTGGAACATGGTCGTTGCCATGGCGGTGCGCACGTCGGCGGCGGTCATCTCCGGTGGCGCGTCGACGAAGTGGAACAGCGGCTCATACGAGCCGAAGAACATCAGGCCGATGCCCATGCCGGCGCTGAACATCATCGCGATCCAGCTGACCGTGCGGTATTCGGGCTTCTCGTCGTCGGCTCCGAGCGGGATGCGACCGTACTTGCTGACCGCGAGATAGACCGCGAAGATCACGAATCCGGTGGCCGCCAACACGAACAGCCAGCCGAGATTGGTGGTGATCCATCCGAGGACGGTGTCGCTGACCGTGTTGAGGCTGTCGGGGCCGATCAGCCCCCAGGCGACGAAACCGATGACGATCGCGGCAGTGACCCCGAACACCGTCGGATCCAACGAGACTCGCGTTACGGTTGCGGGTTTTTGGGCTTTTTGCACCAATTCACACAAGCAACAATCTTGGCGAACTTCAACTCCAGCCGAGAGCGCGCCGCAGCATGTCAAGGATCGCCGCGTCGTCGAACCCCAGCTCACGCAGGCTTTTCACATGCTCGACGGTGGTGTTCTGGGCGGCCGCGAGCCGGGCGTCGGGGCCGGCCTTGATGAACGATCCGTGACGTCCGCGGGTCTCGATGATGCCGCCCGCCTCGAGTTCGCGGTAGCTGCGGGCAACGGTGTTGGGCGCGAGGCGCAGATCCGACGCCAGTGCCCGGACCGTCGGAATCCGCGCCCCCACCAAGATCTTTCCCGACCCGATGAGCTCGATCACGCCCAACCGGATCTGTTCGTAGGGCGGGCGCGCGGCGGTGGGATCGATGCGCAGCAGCCCGGCGAGGTGGATGGGCACGTTGGGGTCGGTGGTCACGGGGCCTCAGATCTCGTCACGTGCGAGCGGGCAGGCCATGCAGCGCGGGCCACCACGCCCCGCGTCGAGTTCGGAACCGTCGATCTCGATGACCTCGATGCCCGACTCCCGCAGCCGTCGGTTGGTGTCGGAGTTGTGGCGGTAGGACACGACGACGCCGGGCTCGACGGCGAGGGTGTTGCTGCTGTCGTTCCACTGACCGGGATCGGCCACCCCGGTGGCGAGGTCGGGTTCGATCAGCGTGATGCGGTCCCGGCCCATCGCCTCGGCCGCGGCGTCGGCGAACGGACGCGCCTGCGACACGCTCACCCCGCCCGTGCCGTCGTCGCGAACGGCAAAGGCGGACATGCCTTCTGCCATCACCGGGTGCACCAGGAACTTCTCGGTGTCGACCATGGTGCACATCGTTCCCAGGTGCATGAACACCCCGGTCCGCTCGATCGGGATCGCGAGGACGGTGTGGGCGAGGGCATCGGCGAACAGGCTCTGGGCCAGTGCCTCCGCGCCGGCCGGGGTGGTGCGCTCCCCCACCCCGACCGCCACGACACCCGGGGCGAGCAGCAGGACGTCGCCGCCCTCGACCGGTGCCACCCGGGACTCGTAGGCGCGACGCGCCCCCAGGAACCGCGGGTGGTGGGCGTAGATCAGGTCGACGAGCGACGCCTCGCGGGCCCGCGCCCGACGCGCCAGCGACGAGATCGCGAACCGCGAACCCACCCAGAACGAGCTGTCGCGGCTGTAGAGCAGATTGGGCAGCGGTTCGATCGCGAACTCGTCGTCGTGATGCATCTGCCGCACCAGCGACGACGACGTCGATACGTTGATGTCGGGCAGTTCGCCGAAGGTGATCCCGCCGGTGAGGACGCGGGCGAGATCGGCGGCCGGCAGCGCGCGCAGATGGCGGCTGAGCTCGTCGACGAGGTGCGGGCCGAGCCTGCGCACCCCGACGGCCGCCGAGATGCCCTGGATGCGTGCGGCCCCACTGTGTTCGATCGCCTCGGTGAGCAGATCGCCGAGTAACAGCACCTCGACGCCGCGGTCGCGCAGCGCGCCGGCGAAGGCGTCGTGCTCGTCGCGGGCGCGTGTGAGGTCGGGAACCCGGGCGAAGAGGTAGTCGGCGTCGTTCGCGGTGGTCAGCCGCGCCAGCTCCGGGCCGGGGCGATGCATGATCACCGCACGCAGTCGGCCCACCTCGGTGGTGCATCCCAGGACGGACGGGCCGGCCGCGACAGAGGCGTCGGGGTGCGCGGGGGATTCGGGGGTCCTCGCCATGCCCTCATACGTTAGTCGGGAGTGGCCGGTGTCTCCGGGTCGGTGAGCTTGGCCGGTGCGCCGAGCACCTCCGGGGCGGTTTCCCGGGCGAAGAGCCACATCACGAAGGCGAACGCCGCGACGGCGGCGGTGAAGACGAAGGCCGGCCCGAATCCGACTCTGTCGGCGACGTATCCGACGATCACCGGCCCGCCGATGGCACCGAGATCCGACGACATGCCGTAGGCGGCCAGCGCCGATCCACCCTGTTTACGGGCACCGAGCACGTCGGCCAGCGCGGCCTGATGGGTCGGCGCGAACAACCCGGAGCCGACGCCGGCGAGCACCGAGAGCCCCAAAGCCACCCAGATATTCGGTGAGAAGCCGAGCACCGCGGTCGAGACCGCCATGATGAGCAGCCCGGGCAGCATCACCTTGCGGCGACCGTAGCGGTCGGAGAAGCGGCCGGCCGCCAGGATCGCGGCGACATTGCCGACGGCGTACACCGCGAGCACCACACCGGCCATCGCGGGCTCCTGACCCAGACCATCGGTGATGAACAGCGGCACCACCGCCACCCGAACACCCATCGACGCCCAGCCCTGGGTGAAGTTGGACGCCAGGATCGCCCGATAGGCGCTGTCGCGCAGCGCCGTCCGCAGCGTCATCACCCCGTCGGCGGCGCCGGTCTCGGTGGGCGGGGCACCACTGTCGCGGAGCTGGGTGGCCACCACCAGCGACGCGATCACCAACGCGACTGCGTACACGACGAACGGCATCCGCAACCCGAACCCGACCAGTGCCGCACCCACCAGCGGACCGGTGATGTTGCCGATCAAGAAACCCGCGGAGAAGAACCCGGCCACGCGGCCGCGGATGTCGTTGGGCGACAACCGGATCAGAAGCGCCATCGCCGACACGGTGAACATCGTCGATCCGATACCGCCGAGCCCCCGGAAGATCAGCAGTTGCACGTAACTCTGGGCGAAGGCGCACGCGAAGGTACTCGCGGCGACGATCAGCAGGCCGGACAAATAGATTCGGCGTTCGCCGAGCAGTGTGACCAGCCGTCCGGTGGTCGGGGCGAACAGCAGACGCATCACCGCGAACGCCGACACCACCGCCGACACCGCCGTGTAACCGACGTCGAAGCTACGCGCGAAACTCGGTAGCGCCGGGGCGATCAGGCCGAAGCCGAGCGCGATGACCACATTGGCGCTCAGCAACACCCAGATTCCGCGGGGGATCTGTTTCATCCGCGGTCGCTCATGGGAGTTCGGGAAGCCGGTCGAGGGCCTCGGCGGTCTTCGATCGGCCGAGTTCGATCATCTCCGAGGCCTTGTGAAAGTCCAGCGTGCGCACCGACTTCCGCGGGATCTCGACGAGGATGTCGGGCGGATACCCGGCGATCTGATGTCGGGTCAGCGCGATCGACATGATGTCGAGCGACCGGCTGAGCACCTCGATACGGCCCATGGTCTTGGGCTCTCCGGTCTTGGGTTCTCCGGTCTTGGGTTCACCGCCCGGGTCTTCGCCCGCCGGCCCGAGGTCTTCGGTTCCGGAGTGAACGGTGTCGGCGGAATCCGGGGCGTCGGTGTGCGGGTCGAGACCGATGCGGTCGCGGACCGAGCGCACGAACTCGCTCGACAGGATCGGGTCGACGTTGCGTCGGATGACGCCCTTGGCCTTGGTCTCCCGGGCCGCGCGCGCCGCGGAGCCACCCTCCCCGTCGAGGACCACGCCGATGGTGACGTCGCTGGCAACCGCGGAGGTCGGCGCCACCGGCAACGGATCGAGGATGCCGCCGTCGGCGAGCAGCCGACCGTCGAGCAGGTGGGGTGCGATGACTCCGGGGATCGCGATCGACGCGCGGATCGCGTCGACGAGACGCCCGCGCTGAAACCACACCGACCGGCCGGCACCGAGGTCGGTGGCCACGGCGGTGAACGGGATGGGCAGGTCCTCGATCGCTACGTCGCCGAGGATGTCCTGCACGCGCGCGACGATGCGTTCGGCGCCGATGACCCCGCCCGGTTTGGTCAGCGACACGTCGAGCAGTCGCATGACGTCGAGTTGGTTGAGGCCGCTGATCCACTCGACGTACTCGGCGAGTCCACCGGCACAATGCAATCCGCCGACGAGGGCGCCCATCGACGAGCCGGCGATGCTGACGAGGGAGAAGCCGCGGGCCTCGAGTTCGGCGATCACCCCGATATGGGCGTACCCGCGCGCACCTCCACTGCCCAGGGCGAGGGCCACCCGTGAACCTCCGGCCATGGGTCCAGCTTAGGGCGCCTCGTGCATCCGCCGGGGAGTGGTCTCATTCCTCCAGCAACCGACGCGGCCCGGGACCCTGCCGGTGCAGTTCGTCTCCGGGATTGAGCAGGTGACACGCACTCAACGACAGACATCCGCACCCGACGCAGGAGCCGATCATGTCGCGCATCTTCTCCAGCAGTGCGATGCGGTGATCGAGGTCGTCGATCCAGCGTTTCGACGCCGCTTCCCACATGGCCGTCGACGGTGATTCGGTGTCACCGAGTTCGCCGAGCACCTCGGCGATCACCGCGAGCGGGATCCCGGCGGCCTGGGAGGCTTTGATGAAGGCCACCCGGCGCAGCATCGCGCGGTGATAGCGGCGCTGGTTGCCCGCGGTGCGGCGGGAGAAGATGAGACCTTGCTCCTCGTAGTACCGCACCGCGGACGTGGCGATCCCGGCTCGCAGGGCGAGTTCCCCGACGGAGAGCTCGATCTTCTTCAGGCCCATGGGAACCGATGATGCCCGACCGGGCGGCGATCGCCACCGCAACCGTGCCGGAGATTGCTCGGTTCAGCTGCGGACGACCATCACCGGCAGATGCGCCTGGTGCAGGATCTTCTGGCTGGTCGAACCGAGGAGCAGACCCTTGAAACCACCGCGACCCCGGCTACCGACGACGACGAGACCGGCGTTATACTTCTCGGCCGCCGACAACACGGCCTTGCCCGGTTCTTCCGGCAGCACCTCGCGCACCACCTCGACGTCGCGGAACTCCTGGCTGTATCCGGCCAGACGCTCGGCGAGGGCGGCGACGGCGTCCTGCGACATCCGCTCGACCTCGTCGGGGTCGATGCCGTAGCCGTGCAGGGCGTCGGCGTCGAGCGGGGTCCAGGTGTGCACCGCGATGAGCTTGGTGTTGCGCAACGACGCCTGGCGGAAGGCCTCCTTGATGGCGGTGTCGCTGACGGGTGTGTCGTCGATGCCGACGACGACCGGTGCATTCGGCTCCGATGGCCCGCAGACCACCACCACGCGTCCGCGCGAGTGGGCGGCCACGGTGGTGCTCACCGACCCCAGGAACAGTCCCTTGATGCTGCCGAGCCCACGCGTGCCGAGCACGATCGCGGCCTCGTCCTTGCCGAGTTCGAGCAGCACGCGCGCGGCGTCGCCGTCGACGATCGAGGCGTGGATCGTCAGATCCGGGGCGACGGTCTTGGCCACGTCCGCGGCGGCGTGCACGGCGTCGGTGGCGTCCTGACGGATCGCGTCGATGACGTCCTGCGGAATGATCAGGCCGGGCGCGTAGTCGCTCGTGCTTGCGTCGTAGACGCCGACCAGCTTGAGCTCATGCCCTTCGAGGTGAGCGGCGGCCGCGGCCCACTTGACTGCATCGGTCGACGCTTCCGACCCGTCGACGCCGACGAGGATTGCGCTCATTGTCTTGTCATCTCCCTTTGTGGCGAACATCTGTGGACAGACCTTCCACTGTTCATCCTGCCATGTCCGAACTCACCGGTAATGAGAAGAAAGTCCTGACCATTGCGGGTTTCGGCCCGGAGCGTAGGGTCGGAGATGACCGATTCACATCTCCCGCGATCCGATGTCCGGAAGGTCGATGATCCCCGACGAAACACCCCCACCACCCGATTCCCGTCCGCCCGGTTCTCCCCCGGGACCGGGTCCAGCACAGCCGTCGACTCTGCGCGCCGCCGTCACCTACGGAATCGTGGTCATCGGTCTCGGTCTGGCCACGCTGCTCGTCGCGTTGGCGTCCTCGGACGGATTGCGCACCGCACTGGTGGTCGCCGCCCCGATCGTCGTCGGCGTCGGCGCCCTCGGCGGGCTGTGGCGGACCTACACCGTCTGGCGCGCGGGTGGGCGCTGGCAGGTGTGGCAGGGTGCGGCGTGGTTTCTGCTCGCCACCTTCGTGGTCTTCCTGTTCAGCACGGCTCCCGCGCTGGTCGGCTGAACGGCCCACACACCGCCGGATCGGCGCTGATGCACCGGCTACACTCGTACCGCAATGGGCCAGGAGCGCAACGGGAGCGAGAACGTGACGCAGGGTGAGGTTGCGCCGGAGGGTGAGGGCCCGACCACACCGCCCGAACAGCAGACGCCGTCCGAGCCTGCCCCCACACAGCCGCAGGCGCCGGCACACTACGGCCAACTCAGCCCCGGAACCGTCTTCGCCGGCTACCGCATCGATCGGGTGCTGGGTCACGGCGGAATGGGCACCGTGTATGTGGCGGCGCATCCGCGCCTGCCACGTCTGGACGTCCTCAAGCTGCTCAATCCCTCGTTCTCCAATGATCCGAGCTTTCGTGCCCGCTTCGAACGCGAAGCCGACCTCGCCGGCAGCCTCGAGCACCGCAACATCGTCTCGGTCTACGACCGTGGCGTCGAGAACGGCCAGCTGTGGATCGCGATGCGCTATGTCCGCGGCTACGACGCCGCATCGCTGATCCGTAGCCGCCCCACGGGCATCGACCCGGCCTTCGCCGTGCACATCATCTCCGAGATCGGGATCGCGCTGGATCACGCGCACCGGCGCGGGATGGTGCATCGTGACGTCAAACCGGCGAACATCCTCATCGAGTCCGACGACGACGGCACCACCGGCGCGATCATGTTGACCGACTTCGGTATCGCTCGCGCCGTCGACGACGCCATGCACCTCACCGACACCGGGCTGACCGTCGCCTCGGTGCCCTACGCGTCCCCGGAGCAGTTGCACGGCTACGAGCTCGACGGGCGCGCCGACATCTACGCGCTCGCCTGCACCTTTGTCGAATTACTCACCGGCGCACCGCCGTTCCCCCGTGACAATCGACTCGCCGCGATGAGCGCACACCTTCACGACACACCGCCATCGGTCCGAGACCGGGTACCAACGCTGCCGCCGGAACTCGACACGGTCCTCTCGATCGCACTGGCCAAGGAACCCGACGAACGGTACCGCACGTGCGCGGAGTTCTGCTATGCCGCCGCCACCGCCGTCGGGGTGGCGCCGTCACCGAACTCGCCGCTGTCGTCGGGGATGCACACCGCCCTGATCACCGGGCAGACGTCGAATCCCGGCGCGCACACCGGTTCCCGGCGGGCGCCGACGTCGGTGTCCTCCGATCCACGATTCTCCGATCCGCGTTTCTCCGATGCGAGGCGCTCCGACCCCCGGACCGGTGGAATGTCGGGTCGTGTGTTCTCCCCCGCCGGAAACCCGGACAGCGCAACCCAGGTGGTCCAGACCCGAGGCCGACGGCCGGTTACGCCGCCACCCACCGGACGCGACGAACGTCGCAAGACGACGCTCCTGGTGTCGCTGGCGACGGTTCTCGCACTGATCGGTGTGATCGCCGGTGCACTGGCCTACGTCGATCGCCCCGATACCGGAACATGGTCGGCGGCAAGCGCATCCATCGCCGAACAGTTCCCGCAGTTGTTGCCCGCCGGACCCAAGGCGCAGGGCTTCGGCGGCGCGACGTGCTCGGCGGCCACCGGCAACGGACTCGACGCGATCAGCTGCACCGCGTCCTCGGGGGTGCAGTACACGGTGTGGCACACCCCGACCGCAGACGACCGCGCCATCGTCGATGACCTCGTCGGTTCCCAGCCGGGCACGCCCCGCACGTGGGCGCAGGGGTCGGTTCGGGTGTCGCGCACCACCGTTGCCAACGGGTGGGTGATCACCAATTTCAACGATTCCGCCCGCGCGCCTTACACGGTGGTGGCCACCTGGGCCGGGCACACCGGCGAGCAGGTACTCGACGAGTGGTGGCGCAACGCACCTTTCGGCTCGTAGGGCCCTCGGTCCGTCCGGGTGGGCATCGCCGGCCGCCGCCGGTCAGGAGTGCGCGAGCCGGTCGATCCGTTCGGCCACCTCACCCGCGGTCGCCGGCCGCTCCCCGGACAGCGCAAGGCAATTGGCGATCAGCGCACGTTCGGCGCGTTCGAGGTTCTCCGACAGCGCGGGCGGGGTCGACAGGGCCGCGCGGATCGCCAGCAACGGCTGCGCGTCGGGGACCTCACCGTAGACGCCCTTGCCGGTCAGCGCGCGATGCAACACTGCGCCGAGTGACCAGATGTCGGTGGCCCGGGACGGTACATCACCGGCCAACAGCGCAGGATCCATGTATTGCACGGCGCCGGGCTGGGCGAAGCTGGTGATCGGTTCGTCGGCGGCGAGCACCCGGGCCAGACCGAGGTCGGAGATCTTGCCGCCGTGTACCTTCGGGCCCTCACCCCCGGTGAGCATCACACTCGACGGGGTGATGTTGGCGTGCGCGATCCCCGCCTCGTGCAACGCGTCGACACCACGGGCGGCGTCGGCGAGCGCGGCGAGCGCCACCTCCCGGGTCAGTGCCTCCGCAGGCGCCTGCAGCGAGCCGAGCGGGAAGAACTCCATTGCATACATGAACTGGCCCTGCAGCACCGCGTCGTAGAGAGACGCGAGATAGGGCGAGCGCACCGCGGCGAAAGCGCGGAGCTCCCGCACCCCGCGCCGGTAGGCGTCGTCACTACACACCCCGCTGAACACCTTGAGCACCACGCGGTCGGTGGCGAGCCCGAGTCGTTGCGGCGGCACCGCGAGATAGAAGGTGCCGTTACCGCCCTCACCGAGTCGGCGCAGCACGGTGAAATCCGCGAGCTGTTGTGGGACATCGACTTCTGCCATGTCAGTGCCTCTCCGAGGATGCGGTGGATGGTGGCGGCGATTGTGGGGACGGGGATTCTGGTGATTGCCGGTGTGGTGGTGCGGCCACGGCGGCTCCCGGGCCGCGTCCGGCGAACCGGATCCCGATGCGCTCGGCGATCGACTGCTCGCTCGTGCCGGTGCGATCGATCACGGTGTACGCCGGGGCCACCGTGAGGGTGGCGGGTCCGGCACCCGGTGTCGTGGCGTCGTCGGCGACGAGAACGAGCGTGCCAGGGATCACCAGGCGGTCGGCGTCACCGGTCACCGTCACGCGCACCCCGAGGTCGGTGACCGGCGCCAGGTCGGCGGCCAGGCGCCGGCGCGACGAGGCGGTGATCACCGTCAACGCGCCGCCGACCGGTTGGGACAGCGCCGCGGCCAGGAGCACCGCGGTGCGCCCGGACCTGCTGTCGGTGGCCGCGCACACCAGCGGCACGGTCCCCGGCAGCGCACCGGCGGCCGGTGCCTCGTCGACGACGAGCACCGGTGCACTCGTCACCTCGGCGGCCATGTCGCGTCGGCTCGTGTCGATGACGACGACGTCGGCGGCGCAGTTGGCGGCCATCTCCTCCAGATCCGCGCCGGGATCGGAACTGAAGCGGCACAACACCGATACCGAACACACACCCTCGAGCCGGTTGCCCAGCGCGGTCAGCTTCTCCACCGCCGACGCCATCGCCGAGAGGTCGGGTACCAACGGCACCCCGAGTTCCAGACGCTGTGTGGGCCCGACGGCGGGCAACACGCCGGCGATCACCACGTCGGTGCCCACCCCGGCGGCGAGCAGCCGGCGGTGCCGGGTGAGGAGTTCGCCGACCTCGGCATCGAGGTCGCCGAGGACGATCATGGTGCGCGACGCCGTACCCGCGGCCAGGGCCCGCCGCTCGGCGGCCGCGATGTCCCGGGCGATGACCGAGTCCGGGTAGATCACCCGCAGCAGCGGCTCGGCGAGGATCGTGGTGACCAGGGCCATGACCACCATCATCGCGAACAGCTCATCGGAGAGAACCCCGAGTTGCTTTCCGGCGCTGAGGATCACCAGTTCGGTGAGTCCACGGGTGTTCATCAGCACCGCGATCGCCGACGCCTGGCGTGACGGTATTCGCGAGAGTCTCGCGCCGGTGAAGGCCCCGGCGAACTTGCCGACGATCGCGACCGCGAGGACCGCGAGCAGCTGCCACCAGGCGTTGGGACCCATCCCCGCGAGGTTCACACCGAGTCCGGTGACCACGAAGAACATCGGGAGCAACAGCAGGACGCTGACCTGCTCGAGTCGTTCGAGGATCTCGCGGGTCAGCGCTTCACCGCCCACCTTGGGCATGATCGCGCCGAACACGAAGGCACCGAAGATCTGATGGATGCCGATGACGTCGGTCGCGGCGGCCGAGCAGAACAACCCGATCAGGATGACGGCGAGGATGTCGGGTGTCATGCGGCCGGCCCGGTCACGCCAGGTGACGAGCTTGCGCAACAGCGGCCGCACGATCAGGAACATCACGGCCACGTAGGCCGCCGTCAGACCGACGATGCGCGCGACCGCGAGCGGGCTGCCGCCGGAGATGACCGCGATGACGAAAGCCAATGCGGTCCAGGCGATGATGTCGTCGACGGCGGCGGCAGCCAGACTGAACACGCCCGGTGGGGTGCGCTGCATGCCTCGATCGGTGAGAATGCGGGCCAGCACGGGAAACGCCGTGATCGACATCGCGATGCCCAGGAACAAGGCCATCCCGGTCAGACCGATCTCCTTGCCGCCCACCACCTTGTTGGTCGGGTAGAGCACCACCGCGAGACCGACACCAAGCGCGAACGGCACCACGATCGAGCACACCGAGATGGTCGCGGCCGCCCGTTCGCGTCCGGCGACCAAACGCATGTCGAGTTCGAGTCCGACGATGAACATGAACAGCACGAGCCCGATCTGGGCCAACGCGCCGAGCAGCGGTTGCACCTCGGTGGGGAACAACGCCTCGGTCGGGTTTCCGGGCAGCAGCCCGAGCAGGCTGGGGCCCAACGCGATTCCGGCCACGATCTCACCGACGACCGCGGGCTGCCGGAAGGCCTGCGCGATACGTCCGCCGATCCGTGCGGCGGCGATCACCACCGCCACGTCGATCAGCAGGAAGGCCACCGTGTGTGTGTCCATCAGTCCGATCCCGTCACCATTCTCGCTACCCGGATCACGCCCGGGCGTGCGGGGACTCGAAGATGAAGTGCCGTCCCCCGATTCGCACGTGCGATCCGGGCGTCAGCAGGTGGGGTTGCCGAGGCGTCAGCCGGATCTCCCGGTTGCCCATCGCGGGGTCGCTGACGTAGGTGCCGTTGGCCGAGCCAAGGTCGATCAGGTGCACATCCCACTCGACCAACCGGATCTCGATGTGCCTGCGGGAGAGCTGACCCGACTCGTCCTGCACCCGGATGGGTTTCGGCGCGCCTCGGCCCGGACGGGTCGGCGCTCCCGGCTCACGTCCGATCACCAGGTCCTCGTCGAGTAGGTAGGTGGAGCCGTTGTCGAGCAACAGCCACCCCAATGGCGGGCGCTCCCCTTCGACGAGAATGCCCGTCAGCTGATCCATCCGAATCCCGCAGACCCCGCACAGCC
Source organism: Gordonia sp. N1V (assembly GCF_029269935.1). Classification (NCBI taxonomy): domain Bacteria; kingdom Bacillati; phylum Actinomycetota; class Actinomycetes; order Mycobacteriales; family Gordoniaceae; genus Gordonia; species Gordonia sp. N1V. The sequence goes on along the minus strand of NZ_JARJDD010000008.1, from coordinate 71,359 downwards.
AGGACCGTGGATGATTCAGGTGACCCCGGCTGCATCGGATTCCGTGGACGTGGGCGCGTGACTCGACGAGCTTGACGACTTCGGTGGCGGGTTTCTGTTTTTCCTGCACCGGCAACGGTTCGCGTTGTTCGGGCACGGCGTCCTGCAAGGAGTCGACCCGGAAGTCGTGATTCGGCGCCGGCGCCGGTGGTGGCGACGGGTCGCGGCGCGGCAACGGGTCGCGCTGTCCGGGATCACGCTGCTGTCCCGGTTCACGCTGACCCGATTCACGCTGCTGGGCCGCGGGCGCGGGGCGATCGGCGCGGGCGAGCCCGGGACGTGGCGGCTCGTCGGCGTCGTCCGGGGCCAGCGAGGACGACTGGAACTCCCGGGGCGGCTCCGGGGTCTTGGCGATCGACACCGGCGGTGCGGCCTCGGGCCGGGCCGGATCGGGCTGATCGGGGCCAGGATGGGCGGAGTCGGCTCGGGCGGGAACCGGTTGTGGTGCTTCGGGTTCCGGCGCAGGGGGCTGAGGTGCTGGGGGCTGGGGTGTCGCGGAGCGCGGCTCGGGGGCGGCCGAGCCGAGATCGAGGACCTCGGTGCCGCGCATACCCAGTGGGGTGTGCAGCAGGGCCCCGGCGGCCGGGACGAAACCCTCGACGAGATCGTAGGTTTCCTCACCGGGCTCGGCGGGAACGGCATCGGCGAGGTACAGCCCGAGACCCTCATACGGCCAGGGGATCGCCCGGTCGAACGGCTCGGACCCGTCGGCGCGCAGGCGACGACCGTCGGCCTCACCGAAAACCGTGCCGCTCAAGTAGATCGCGATCCCCACACTGTCGGGTGCGGCGAACCCGATGTCGGCGACCTGATCGAGATCGGCGGTCGCCGCGAGTTGGGCCACCGCCCGCACCACGTGCCGGCCGCGGCGCGGCATCCGATCGGCGGTGGCCACCGCGTCCTCGATCGCGAGGATGTCGGGCAGCAGTGCACGAGCATTGTCCCCGAGCACACACAGGAACGCGGGCTTGCGGATGACGATCCCCGGGCCGGGCACCAACGTCACCAGCGGCGTCACACCCGGGCTCGGCACAGGAGCGCTCACACGAACCGCCCTCCCTGAAATCTCCAGTGCGGGAAGATCGCCCGTAACGGCCCGTTGAGGACCACCCACACGACCAGCCAGGTCGTCACGAACTGCAGCGCATAGGCACCGGCCGGGGGCGGGCCGAGATCGCCCGGGAAGATCGGCACGTACTGCACGACGAACCAGGCGACGACGCCCTCGTTGATCCCGGTGAGCAACCCGAACAACGTCGGCCAGTCCTTCTCCCAACGGAATTGCTGCAGAAGGTGATACAAGAACTCCCACGCGACGCCGAGTACGACGACCACCGCGAGCACGAGGAACGCCACCGCATAGGTGTCGCCGAGCGCGGCGCCGTCGGGCAGGAACGGACCGATGATCAGCGTCCAGATCCCACCGACGATGCCCAGCACCAGGATTCGCGTCTGGATTCTTCCCCATAGGGTCGGCAACATCTCAGTCCACGCCCTTCCCGCGCGCCCAGCGCCACCACTGTGCCGTCGAGCGCCAGGGCGACAACCGTTTGCAGAAGCCTTGCTTCGCCAGGTCGTCGACGATCTCCAGCGCGGCGATCTGCAAACCGAGGAAGGTGTCGACGCCGGGGAAATAGCCACCGAGAGTAGCCGACCCGGACGCGTAGATCCGGCCGTTGCCGTTACGGGTACCGATCAGCTCGAAGTTGCGGTCCACGTCCATCCGGCCGACCGGATTGATACCCGCGCCGGTGTGATCGAGCAGGTCGGCGAGCAACCGATGTTCGCGCACATCGGCTTCGAGGCCCGTGCAATCGATCACGTAGTCGGCGTACAGCTCGAAGGTCCCGTCGGGTCGGGCCTCCTGTGTGATCGAGGCGTGTGGGTCGACGCGAACCGTCGCCACCACGCCTTGTCCTCCGGCGGCGGGCACCAGTGACTCCGCCTTGCCGACCGCCACCCGGTACCAGCCCTCGCGACGGCCGCGCTTGAGCTGTTCCTGCCAGGAGTCGCGTACCGGCGTGTTGGTGCCGCCCATCTGTTTGTACGCCTCGGCGCGTTCGTGCCCCTCGAGTTTGCGCATCCGCGCCTTGAGCTGGCCACCCCACACCGACTTCGGATAGTTGAAGCCCTGATAGGCCCAGCCGTCTTTTCCCTTGCGTCGCATGAAGATATGTGGGCCGTGCGACTTGTCGACGTAGGTGCGGAACAGGTGCACAATCTGCGTCTGCAGACCGAGTGCGTCGCGGTCGTCGATCAGCCGCTGCAACACCCGCGAGGCGACGATGCCCGCGCCACGGATCATCACCGTTGCCGGCCGCCGCTGCAACGCCTGATAGATGTGCTCGTGCGGCTCATAGGCATTGACCACCTTGCTCGCATCCCGATAGGTCTCCCGGAACGCCTGCAGGTCGGGCAGCAATTTGATGCCGGGATAGCCGATCGCCACGTGCACCCACTGGCTACGGAACGCGATTCGCTTTGTCGGCGCCCCCACGCCCGCCTCGGGCCCGCTCGGTGGCGTGAGGATCGTGAAGTACCCGCCGCCGGCACGGCGTCGGATCATCCGCACCTGGCCCTGTCGCAGGCACTGCAGATACCCGATGCGGTGGCATTCCTTCTCCATCGACTCGAAGGCGTGGCCCGCCTTGGGCGTGTAGTAGTTGGCGAAGATCGGTTCGACGGCGACATTCCAGAGCGGCTTGATCGATTTGGTCGCCCACGCCTCGCGGACAGCGTAGGACGGGAAGCCCCAGATGTTGTCCGGCGTGGACGCCGAATCCGATCGCAGCCGCTCACCACGCGGGATCTGCGAGACCCGCGTGAGGTATTCGTAGGAGTGCCACGGCACATCCTGCGGGCCGAGCACGACGATCCGGTCCAGTGGCACACCGCAGATCCGCAGGTAATCGACGGTGACGAACGACCCGATCCCCGACCCCACGGTCACGAACGGCACGTCGACGACCGGGATACCGGCTTGCTCGACCATGGCGTCGGTCCATACGTCGGTCTCGATGAGCTCCGGCGTGAGATCGCCTCGGCCCGAACGTGTTCGGCGTTCGGCGTCGTCGAAACCCCGCGATTCGGGACCCGGCAGCGGCGGGCCGGGCGGAGCGGGTTGCGGCCGGCGGGGTTGCGGCGGACGGGGATACGCGGGACCAGCCGGGCCGGGCTGGTACCGGCCGGGCTGCGGCGCACCCGGATGGCGGCCCGGCGGCCCGGGGCGCGGTGCGACACCCGGCGGCGGCCCCACCGGGCCGGGCGCACCCGGTGCGGGAACGTGGCGTGTCGGGTTCGCCGGCGGCACCGGCGGACGCACGCCGGGCTGATGGGGTGGCCCTCCCGGCCGGGGTCCGTGAGAACCGGGGCCCTGCACCGTCATCGTCGACTCCGCGCTGTCATCGCCGGCTCCGCATTCGGCCGACCAGCAGATAGGCCAGGATCGCGGCGGCACCGACGATCGCGATCACCGAGACGGCGATGAGCGCGGTCCGCGCGGTCGTCGACTTCTTCTGCGCCACCGGGATGACGTTCTGGGTGACCGTCGCCGGCGCCGACGACGACGGTGCAGTGCTACTCGGCAGCGGAATGGTCTGTTGCGGGACCTCTTGCACCGTGGTCGGTGCGACCGTCGTCGACGGTGTCCGGCTCGGGGTGGACGGCGGTGCCGACGACGGCTCGGACGGCGGCGTCGAGGACACGGGCGGCCCGGAGGTGGTCGGCACCGTCGTGGTCTCCGAGGGCGTGTCGGAAGGCGACGGGGTCACGCTGCCGGGATCGTCGACCACCGGCGCCGACGGCGCGCCGCCCGGGGGTTCCGCGGACGCCGGCGCGCCCGTCGCGAGGACCGCCACCAGCAACGCCGCCGTCACCAGCAGGACCCGAACGGCGTGGCCTCGCAACGTTCGGGCCGGTCGCGCGGGACGCGGGAGCATGGTGTCCTCCGGTGGGTTCGACTGCATGACGCAGCCACTCTAACCCGTGACCGCCGGTGGCAGCGGAGTTAACCAATCGAACAGAGGACGACGCCGTCGCCGCTGGTGAGGGCCTATTCGGGCGCGGGAGCGGGCGTGCCCTTCGTCCGATTCGCCCGATCGCCATACCGACGGCGGAAACGCTCCACACGACCCTGGGTGTCGACCAGACGGTTCGCCCCGGTCCAGAACGGGTGCGAGTCGCTGGTCACGTCGACGACCACCAGCGGATAGGTGTTGCCGTCGGACCACTCCACGGTTGCCTCCGACGTCATCGTCGAGCGGGTGAGGAACGCGGTGCCGGTCGAGGCGTCGCGGAAGACGACCGGGTGGTAGTCGGGGTGGATGCCGGGTTTCATGGGTGGTCCTCTCGAGGGATGTCGGTGTGGTCGGCGAGTGCGGGGTCACCGAGGGTCAGGTCGTCGCACGGGTCGGTGTGTTCGATGCCGAAGGGGTCGGGGAAGTGCGCCCACGCCCGGGGGCCGGCGGCCATCTCGTGGTCGTCGAGGCAGGCGCCGTTGAGCGCGTGACGAATGTGGTCGGGGTCGGCGCGATGGGTGATGACGACGAGTGCGCTGTGCCGGTCGCCGTGCTCGGGATGCCAGCGCAGGGCCGCCATCGCCCGTCGTTCCGGGTCCTGCTCGTCCTGTTCGTCGGCGTCCATCGCGGCCAGCCACCCGCCACCCTCGGCCACCTTCAGCGCCTCCCCCGCCGACTCCAACCAGAACGCCTGGTCGGGGCGGGTCGCCAGCCACAGTCGGCCGCGTGCACACACGACGCCGTCGAGGAGGGCGTCGAGCGCCTCGTGCAGCCGCTCGGGATGGAACGGACGATCGGCGTTGAATTCGACGATGCCGACCCCACATTCGTCGACCAGCGGCGGTTGATGGCGCAGCAGCGGATCGTGCGGGCCGTCGATCCGGCCACGCCGCGCATCGTCGGGGATCGCGCGCAGCAGTTGCATGATGGTGACCGCGGTCAACCGGCGCTGCGGCAGTTCCATGAGGATCGGTGCGCGCGGTGCAACCCGACGCAGCACCGCCATCAGCCGGGCCGATTGCCATGCGTCACGCATGACCGGGTCGGCGGCCGCGATGATCAGGGCGTCGGCGAAGGCGACCTGTCCCACCGCGAGTTGGGCCAGGGTGCGATCGTCGTCGTCGACACCCATCCCCGCCTCGGCCAGGGTGACGTCACCGGTGGCGTCCTCGAGCCATCCCATCTCCGAGACGCAGGCGATCGTCGCGGTGATCTGCACGTCTCGCCCGGCCGGACCGTCGACGAAACCCGGCATGTCGGCGACGATGACGTTGTCGATGGCCCAGCTCAACGCTTCCGGCTCCACGAGTGGGTCGAGACGCAACACGATCTCGTCGACCGAGTCCCGTTGATGCAGCCGACGTAGCAGCGGCAACAGGTCCTCACGCAGCGTGCAGGAGACGCAGCCGTGCTCGAGGACGACCTCGGTGATCTGCTCGACGGCGCAGCCGTCGGGGCTGACCGAGGTGACGGTGCGGATCACCCGGCCCGACGCGATGGCACCGAGATCGTGGTGCACCAGCACCGTGCCGGCCATCACGAGTGCGTGGGCTGCGCGCCCGACCGCGGCGGAATCGAGTCCGGTGACGAGTGTGACCGGCGTCCGGCGGCGCGTCGGGCCACCGGTCCCGTGCGAGTGCGGGTCGATCTCGATCACCCCTTCCATTGTTGGCAACAATTTTCATTTACAGGGCTTTCACGGTAGCCTTCTGCGGGTTCTAACGCCAATCGTTTTCAATAAGGAGGTGTGCATGTCTGCGCGTTGCCAGGTCACCGGCGCAACACCCGGTTTCGGTAAGTCGGTGTCGCACTCACACAAGCGGACCAATCGCCGCTGGAATCCCAACATCCAACGACGCCGGTTCTATCTACCCAGCGAGGACCGCCACGTCACGCTGCGGGTCAGTGCCCGCGGAATCAAGACCATCGATCGGCGCGGCATCGAGGCCGTCGTCGCCGAGATCCGCGCTCGCGGGGAGAAAATCTGATGGCCCGCAACGAAATCCGCCCGATCGTCAAACTCCGCTCGACGGCCGGCACCGGATACACCTACGTGACCCGCAAGAACCGCCGCAACGATCCCGATCGCATGGTCCTCAAGAAATACGACCCGATCGTTCGACGGCACGTCGACTTCAAGGAGGACCGCTGATGGCCAAGAAATCGAAGATCGTCAAGAACGAGAAGCGCAAGGAGATCGTCGCCCGCTACGCCGAGCGGCGCGCGCACCTCAAGGGTGTCATTGCCGATCCGACCGCGAGCCCGCAGGCGCGTGACGACGCCCGTCGCCGCCTACAGGCACTGCCCCGCGACGCCAGCCCGGTGCGCATCCGTAACCGCGACGCCGTCGACGGCCGCCCCCGGGGCTACATCGGCAAGGCCGGCCTTTCCCGAGTCCGCTTCCGCGAGTTGGCACATCGCGGCGAGCTGCCCGGGATCGCAAAATCCAGCTGGTGACCTCGCACCGACACCTTCTACATCCATCCACCCCTTCAGGAGGACATCCATGCCCCCATCGAACACCAAGCGCGGCAAGCGCCGCGACGAGACCCCGCAACGAGCACGAAACAAGCTGACCGCCATGGGCATACACCCGACCGGTCGGGATCCGGTGGACTACAAGGACATCGAGACACTCCGGCAGTTCATCTCCGATCGCGGCAAGATCCGCCCGCGTCGGGTCACCGGTCTGACCCCACAGCAGCAGCGTCAGGTCGCCACCGCGATCCGCAATGCGCGAGAAATGGCGTTGTTGCCCTTCGACTCCCGACGCTGACGCCGGGTTCAACCGCCCTGGAGCTCGAGGCTGATCTCCTCGGCGTCGAGCTGATTGAGGACTCGCGACAACGCCTCCGACGAGTAGCTGCCCTCGCGGCGCAGACTCAACAGGCGTGCACGCTGGACCGCGATGATCTCCCGGCGCACCGCCCGCATCTGTGCGCGCTCGGCGAGGTTCAGGCCATAGGTGGCGCCCGTTCCGATGACGGGTCCGGGGTTCGCCCCCTCGCTTCTGTCCCCGTCAATCATGTCCTCGTCGTCGGCATCTTCCTCACCGATGTCTTCGGCCTCACGAGTGGCCTGCTCGATACGCGCACGCAGCCAAGGGATCTCACGTACCACCTCGGATTGCGCCATTGCGGCCTGCATGGTGGCGTCCATGTCGGCGCGCAGTCGCAGGCGTTCGGCGCGTTTGTCTTCGACGGTGTCGGGCAGTCGCAGTCTGCGGATCAGCCACGACAGCGTCCCGCCTTGGAGGAGCAATGACGCGGCCGCCACCACGAACGCGGTCAGCACCAGCAGTGAGCGGGAGTGGGTGTCGTCGGGCAGGGTCTGCGCGGCGGCGACGGTGACGACGCCGCGCAGACCTGCCCACACCATGATGACGCCCTCTTTGCGCCCCAAGGGCGCGTCGTCGTAGTAGTCGATGTCGGCCAGCGCCCGGGTGATCCGCGCGTTGATCCGACCCGCGGTCTCCGGCGACATCGTCGTCGGAGACGTCTTGTCCGGGTCGGGATGGCGACGGAGGTGGAACCGGCGTCGCCACCGCGTGAAGCGGCGGCGGACCCGGGCGTCGTCGCGTTTCGACGCCCCTGCCGTGGCGGTCGCGGTGTAGTTCTCCAGGATCGGCCGCATCGCCTCGCCGCGTTGGCGTCGGCGATCGACCCACCACACCAGCGGCACGATGTAGACGGCCCGGATCGCCAGCGCCACCCCGAGCGCGGCCAGACCGAGCCACACCGCGTGCTGCACCCCGTTGTGTTCGTTGACGACGTCTCCCATGAGGCCGAACAACTCCAGGCCCATGAGGAAGAAGACGCCACCCTCGGCGAGCATCGCGACCATCCGCCAGTTCTGGGTGTCGGAGATGCGGTGACGCGGGGTGAGGAATCGCGTGGCCCCCGCGCCGGTGATCAGCCCGGCCGTGACGGCCGCGACCAACCCCGACGCACCCAGTTCCTCGGTGGGCAGATACGCCAGGAACGGCACGGTGAACGAGATCGCCGTGTTGACCGCCGGGTCGTGGACGCGGGCCCGCACACGCAGATTGAGCATCCCGACGACCGCGCCGATCGCCACGGCCAGCACCACCGCGTAGACGAAGTTGACCAGCACTCCCCAGAAGGAGATGGTCGCGGCCGTGGCCGCGATCGCGGCCCGCAACAGCACCAGCGAGGTGGCGTCGTTGAGCATGCTCTCGCCCTCGAGCACCGCGGTCACCCGCGACGGCACGCCGAGTTTCTTGGCGATCGAGGTGGCCACCGCGTCGGTGGGACTGACGATGGCCCCGAGCGCCACCCCGGTGGCCAGGCCGATCCCGGGAACCACCACCCCGGTGGCCAGGCCGATCCCGGGAACCACCACCCAGAAGAAGAACCCCAGGGCCAGCGCACTGACCAGCACGAGCAGCACCGACAGCGCGCTGATCGTCCCGAAGTCGCGACGGAACTCCATCGCGGGCATCTGCACGGCCGCCGCGTAGAGCAAGGGTGGGAGCACGCCGACGAGAATCCATTCCGGGTCCAGGTGCAGCGCCGGAACGATCGGCATGATGCCGATGGCCGCGCCGATCACCACCAGCGCGAGTGCCGCGGGCACACGAATACGCGGAGCGATCTCGGTGACGGCCACGATGAGCAGAATCGCTCCGACGACGATCAGGATCTTCTCCATGACCCACATCGTCTCCCGAATGCCGGTGCTCGAGCCAGACGAAGTCGAACGGCGGCTGGGTCGATCGTGGGTAAGGGGCGAACCGCGCAATACCGTACGAGCATCCGGCAAACATGAGGACACGTGGCACACCGCCGACTGTGACATTGACTGTTGACACAAGCGGGTGGGCGCCCCTACCGTCAATGACAACGATTGTTGTCGCATCACGCCCGACGCCACCGGCGTACGACGCCCCACCGATCTCGGAGGAGACCGACGATGACCCAGGCTCTCAAGTACGTCCCCGAACACGACAAGTCCGACGCCGACAACGACTACAACCAGGTCCTCGAAGACCTGTCGGCCGCGTCGGTGCACCGCAACTTCGACCCCTACCTCGACATCGACTGGGACGCCCCGGAGATGGCGGTCGTCCCCGACGACCCGCGGTGGATCCTGTCGTATGACGTCGACCCGATCGGGCGCCACCCGTGGTATCAGGCGCTCCCGCAGGACAAGCAGATCGCGATCGGCATGTGGCGCCAGGCCAACGTGGCCAAGGTCGGCCTGCAGTTCGAGTCCATCCTGATCCGCGGCCTGATGCAGTACAGCTCCGCACTCGACAACGGCGACAAGCGGTTTCGCTACACCACGCACGAATCCAAGGAGGAGTGCAACCACACCCTGATGTTCCAGGAGCTGGTGAACCGCATCGGGATGGATGTTCCCGGGGCCAAGACGTTCTATCGCCGGGTCTCGATGTTCGTTCCCCTCGTGTCGACGATCTTCCCGACGGTCTTCTTCTTCGGCGTACTCGGCGGCGAGGAGCCGATCGATCACCTGCAGAAGGACTTCCTGCGTACCACCGACAGCCTGCACCCGGCGATGGCCGCGGTGATGCAGCTGCACGTCGCCGAGGAGGCGCGCCACATCTCCTTCGCCCATCACCACCTGCGCGAGACGGTCCCGAAGAAGAACCGGTTCCAGCGCTTCGTCCTGTCGCTGGCGCTACCGATCGCGATGCGTCTGCTGCTGGGCGCGATCATGGTGCCGCCGCGCAGTTTCCGTCGCGAGTTCGACGTCCCGGACTCAGTGATGCGCGAGATCTTCTGGCGGTCACCGGAATCCAAGCGCGTGCGACGCAACGTCTTCGGTGATGTCCGGATGCTCGGCGAACAGTGCGGCCTGATGAATCCGGCCTCCCGGACGCTGTGGCGTGCACTCGGCATCTCGGGCCGGTCGTCGCGGTTCCGCAGCGAACCGGTCTACACCGCGCCCTGATCGCCCCGTCCCTCGGTCGCCCCGACTCTCTCGGTCGCCGCATCCCTCGGTCGCCGATCACCGGCGTAGCAAGCGTCCGGTCCCTTCCGTAGAAGCAAGAGATCGCCCATCCCATGCCCCATGTAGTCACCCAGGCTTGCTGCGGCGACGCGTCGTGTGTGTACGCGTGCCCGGTGAACTGTATCCATCCGACGCCCGACGAGCCCGATTTCGGTATCGCCGAGATGCTCTACATCGACCCCAACACCTGCGTCGATTGCGGAGCCTGCGTCACCGCGTGCCCGGTCGGCGCGATCACGGCGTCGCATCGTCTCACCGACGGCCAGGAACGGTTCATCGACATCAACGCGTCGATGTACGCCGGCACCACCTCGGGTGCCGCTGGCTCGCGGATCGGGCTGACCGAAGCCCGATTCCCTGTCGATCCGGGCCGCCGGTTGCCGCTCGCGCCGATCAGCCACCCCGATGCGCTCGCGGTGGCCGGGAAAGTATCGGTCGGCATCGTCGGATCGGGGCCGTCGGCGATGTACGCCGCCGACGATCTGCTGCGGTATCCACAGGTGAGCGTCACGATGTACGAGCGGCTCGATCGGCCGTTCGGACTGGCGCGCTTCGGCGTGGCACCCGACCACGAGTCCACCCGCACCGTCATGCGCCTGTTCGACGATGTCGCGGGCCACCCGCGTCTGGAGATCCGGCTGAACACCGAGATCGGCCGCGACCTCACCCTCGAAGACCTCCGGGCCCGGCACACCGCGGTGATCTGGGCGGGCGGCGCGCCCACCGATCGGCGTCTGCAGATTGGCGGCGCCGACGCCCGCGGCGTGACCAGCGCGACCTCCTTCGTCGGGTGGTACAACGATCATCCCGATTTCGCCGACCTCGACGTCGACCTGTCATCTCCCGAGGCGGTGGTGATCGGTACCGGCAATGTCGCCCTCGATGTGGCGCGCATCCTCGTCCGCGATCCCGGCGATCTCGCCGGTACCTCCATCGCTGCCCGTGCGCTCGCGGCGTTGCGCTCATCCGCGGTGAGCCGGGTGACGGTGGTCGGCCGTCGCGGCGCCGAACACGCGGCGTTCACCCTGCCCGAACTCGTCGGGCTCGTCGACGGCGGCATCCCGGTGACCATCGACGCCGACGACGTCCCCGACCCAGCGTGCACGACCGATCCGACCGCTCGCGCCAAACTCGAGGTGCTCGGCGAGATCGCTGCCCGCCCGACCCCGACGGTTGCGCACATCCGTTTCGCGTTCGGCCGTGCGCCACGCGAGATCCGCGTCGTCGACGGCCGCGCCAACGGGGTGGTCACCGGCCGCCCCGACGGCACCTGCGAGGTCCTCGACGCCGGGCTGGTGTTGACGTCGATCGGGTACCGGGGCCGTCCCGTGCCCGGACTGCCCTTCGATGATGCCGCGGGCGTGGTGCCCCATTCCGGTGGACGCGTCATCGCCGACTCATCGACCGGAGACGCGATGCCCGGCATGTACGTCACGGGATGGATCAAGCGTGGGCCGTCGGGGTTCATCGGCACCAACAAGACCGACTCCGCGGAGACGGTCGGGTCACTCGTCGACGACCTCGAGAGCGGCGTGCTCACCCCCGCGGGAGGCTCGCGGCGAGGGATTTTATCCCGACTCGGCCGCAGCTGATCCCCACGAATTTGTGGACAGCTCTCACGTTTTCGTGGACGGAATGTCCCCGGAAACCGGGAACGGTCACGATTTGGCGTCCTTTGACTTTTGCCTGTGAATCGCCTGCTGCGCATCTCCCCACCGCCGAGTAACGTCGTCGGCGCGAATGGGGGTGAGCATGCGCGGAACGATCTCTCGTTTCGACTACATCGACGCGGCACGAACGATAGGCGAGCGTTTCGCCGGACTCGTCCGTGACGTCGACACCCCTGATGCGCGCGTCGCATCCCGGCGGGGATGGTCACTGGCCGACTGCGTCGGCCACATCGCCTGCGAACCCTCCCGCTACCTCGACCTGGTGCATGGCAAAGACGAATGGCCCTGCCATCCAAGCTTTTTGGCCGATATCTACGCCAAGCAGATCGCCAACCTCCCCACCCGGGACACGTGCACCCTGAGCGAGCGCTTCCTCGCCGACCTCGACGAACTCCTCGACACGGTGTCGCATTTCGGGGCACGCGTACCGATGATGCGCATCGGCGGACGTCAACGCGTGCGCTCGGATACCGCACTGGGAATCCTCATCGGAGAAATGGCCGTGCGGGGCCGGGACATCGCTCGTGCCGTCGGCGAGCAGTGGGAGATCGATCCGGCAATCGCTCCGCTGGTGACACGAGGTGGCCATCAGTTGCTGCGCCCGTGGGCCGACTCGCATCACTGCTGCGGCCACAACGCCACCTACGACATCCGCATCCGCCGCACCTCCGAGCGGATCATCTATCGGTTCGTCGAGGGCCGTCTGGAGATCGACCCCACCGACCCGCCGCACCCGGACGTCTTCATCAGCATCGACGCCGAGACCGTCGTGCTCGCCGCGCACGGCCGCTTCTCGCCCGGGTCGGCGTTGTTGGGCGGCCGCGCCTTCGCCTGGGGCGCCAAGCCGTGGCTGGCGCTCGGGCTCAACCGGCGGCTCGCCGCGGCGCGCAGTCAGACAATGACGTCCTGACTTCTTACAGCGATTCGCTGACGAGCACCGCCGCCGTGCCCGGCTCGAGCGCGTCGAAGATGTGCTCGACGTCGCCCGGATAGCCGATGTAGTCGCCGGGTGCGAGCTCGACGGGATTGTCGGTCGGCCCGATCAATGCCCGGCCGGCGCTGAGCACCACGTGCTCGACGACGCCGCGTGCGTGCGGAGCTGATCGTCGCGGCGCACCCGGTTCGGCCCGGATCAGATAGATGTCACGACGTGAACCGGGCGGTGCCGCCGACAGCAGCGTCGTCAGATAGTCGGCGTCGGCGGCCGCGATGACCGGCCCCTCCCCCGCACGCACCACCTCGACCCTGCGTTCCGGGGCGTCGAGCAGCGCCGAGAACTGGATTCCGAGCGCCGTACTGAGCGCCCACATCGTCTCCACACTCGGATTCCCGACGCCGGATTCGAGCTGGGACAAGGTGGACTTGCTGACCCCGGCCTGACGCGCGAGCTCGCCGAGCGACAGGCCGGCGCGGGTGCGCTCGCGCTTGAGTCCGGCGGCGACGAGCTTCTTCGGATCGACCGACGCCGAGGCACCCTCGGACCCGGTGTTCGCTTCGTCGAACGATCGTTCTCCTTGACGTACGAGAGCCATGTGTTCATCATAGTGGCCATGCGTTCGCCAGACAGTACGACTCTCTCGGCCGGGAGGCTTCACCGGCCGTGGCGCGACCTGGACAGCGCCACCATCCGCGCCGTCGCGGTGATGTGTCTGTCGGTGATGGTGATCGGCATGTCCTACGGCGTCTCCGGGCACAGCGCCGGATTCGCGTGGTGGCAATTGGTGATCATCGCGACCGTCGTCCTGGCCGGGTCGTCGGAGTTCGTCTTCGTCGCCGTCCTCGCCGCAGGCGGCGCTCCGCTGCTCGGCGCCGCCGCCGGACTGCTCGTGAACACCCGCAACCTCGGTTACGGCTTGGCCGTCGGTCGCCATCTCGACCGCGGGATTCCGATGGTCGTCGGCGCACACCTGATCAACGACGAGACCGCCGCCCTGGCCACCGCCGAGACCGACCGCCGACGTGGGCGTGCGGTGTTCTTCCTCTGCGGCACAGGCATTCTCGTATGCTGGCCGCTCGGTGCGGCGCTGGGTGCCGCGCTCGGATCGCTCGTCGCCTCACCCGAGTCGCTCGGACTCGACGCGGCGTTCCCCGCCCTGTTGGCCGCGCTGGCGCTACCCGCTCTGCGTGATCGCGCGACGCTGGCGGCCGCGCTCATCGGTGGCGCCGCGGCATTGGCGGCGACGCCGTTCGTGCCGGCCGGGCTGCCCGTGCTCGTCGCACTGGTCGGGGTGCTGGCGACCGTCCGCCACCGTTCCCGGACGTCGGCAACCGTGGCCGAGGACGAGTGTCCGGAGGCGGGCACGTCATGAGTCACTCCACCGGAATCATCGTCGGCGTCGCGGTTCTCGCGATCGGCACCTACCTGCTGCGCATCGCCGGCCCGGCGTTGCGTAACCGCATCCAGGTGTCGGCGCGCGCCGCCGCACTCATGGACCGCGCCGCCGTCGTGCTGCTCGTGTCGGTGGCCCTCACCGGAGCCCTCTACTCCGGCCACGAAGTGGTGGGGTGGGCGCGTCCGGCCGGTGTGGCCGTCGGAGTCGTTGCCGCACTGTGTAAAGCGCCGATCGTGGTGGTCGTGGTACTCGCCGCCGCGAGCGCCGCGGGACTGCGCGCGCTCGGCGTGGCGTGAGTGCGGGCGGGCCTTGGTAAGACCTAGAACGCACTTCCCGTGATCGGCGCGGCCCGGTCACAGGGCACCGGTTTCGGGTGAGTCGGGTCGAGCGCGTTGAGCACGAAATACGCCGCCCGACGTGAACCGGCGAGACCCGCATGCTCGGTGTAGTCCACCGAACATCCTTGTTGCACAACGATGTTGTGGACATTCGCGCCACCGGGAAGCTGCCCGGAGGTATACGGGACGACGAGTTCGTCGAAACGCGTGCTGATATTGGTGTAGGTGATGTTGGGCAGATACACGCCACCGGCGCGCAGCTTGGTCAGAAACGGTGATGTCGGATCGAATTGGGCGCAGGCCTGACACAGCGGGAATTGTGCGTCGGTCAACCCGAGCCCACGCAGCAGAGGCATCAAGACGGCGGCGCCGCCGACATTGGTTCCCTGCCACAGCGGTGCCAGCGAGACGTACTTGTCGATCTTGTTCGCTCCACCGAGGAATTTCGCGTAGTAGTCCGGGATGACCGTGCCCTGGGAGTGGCCGACGATGTCGACCTTGCGGGCCCCGGTGGCCGCGAGGACCTTGTCGACGTAGGTGGCGAGCTGCGCCGCGCTCGACTCCATCGGCTTCATGCCGCCCACCGCGCTCACCGGCCACGGCGCTCCGTCGATTGCTCCGTAGGTCAGTGCGAAGACGCAATATCCCTGGTTCTTGAGCAGCGGCACGTAGGTGCCCCAGTTGGTTTGCTGTGAGCCACCCGTGCCGTGCACGAGCACGACCGGCTCCGGATGCGCCGGCGACGGCTTACAGCCGAAATCGTTGGAGCCGGGTAGGGAGCCGCCCGGGTGGGCGAGCTCGTCGGGGATACCGCCGAGGAAGTTGTAGGTCACCGGCAGATCGGCTCGGGCAATTCCGCCACCCGAGCCGAGGAGCAGCGTGAGTGCGGCGGCGAGCACACCGATGACGACGACGATCCCCCGGAATCTCATGCGAGCAACCTAGCAAGCGCTTGGGCGACGGATTGGGTGATCGCCGAAATCGGCGACGGACTCGTCGGTGTGTCGGCTACCGATCCGCGATCAGGTCGGCGAGCGCCTCGGGGACAACGCACAGGGTGTCGGCGATCTTCTGGACCGTCTCCGCATCATCGATTGCGCCGGTCAGGACGCCGCGCGCGTCATCGACGCCCACTCCGGACTCATCGGCGACCGCTTCGAAGGTGGGGTCGATCCCGACGTCGCCGAACATCGATTCGAACTTCGCGGGAACGCGGGTTGCAGTCATGGCGAAAGCGTACGCGGACCCTCCGATGTCAGGTATCGACGAAAAGTATGAGACCCTGGTTACGGGTCGTCGCATCGACGTCCCAAAGCAACAGGAAGAAGTAGCAGGATGGCACAGGGAACCGTCAAGTGGTTCAACGGCGAAAAGGGCTTCGGCTTCATCGCCCCCGATGAGCAGGGTGAGGACGTCTTCGTCCACTTCTCTGCGATCACCGGGAACGGATATCGCACCCTCGAGGAAGCCCAGCGCGTCGAATTCGACGTCGAGCAGGGCGCCAAAGGACTTCAGGCCACCAACGTGAGCGCTCTGTAAGAGTCTCGCTACGGCCTCTCGGCCCCGGCACCGATTCGGTGTCGGGGCCGAGCCGTATCCGGGCTCCGTCCACCGAGCCCATTACCCGCGCCCTTCCACCGGCCTGTCGCCTGCCGCTCGCCGTCTGCTGCTGTAGGGTCGAACCCGTAGCCCGCGCACACCGCGCGATGCGGCCACACACTCGCCTCGCTCATCACCGACGGCCGGTGTGGATCGTCACCCGTGAGAGATCCTCAACGATGACGGATTCTCGCAAATACCCTGACGAACGGCGTCACCCACAGACATCGAGGACCCCGATGGACCACAACCTCTTTTCACATCAAAACGAAAACCCCTCCCAGACAGACGATCTGACACAGAATCCGATGTCTTTCCAGCTCGTGTTCTCCGACACCGCAGAGCGCCGGGCCGCGGATTCGGCACGCGATTCGAGTGGTCGCCGATCCGGCCGATAGCCGGCCCGCCGACCCCGGTCGGCCACGCTTCATCACCTCCGCCGTCGTAGAGATTTCGACTCCGCCGTCGGCGGTCTTCTCCTGCGATTGCGCCGCCTGCTGTAGAGTCGACCTGGTAGCCCGCGCACACCGCGCGACCCGGCCGCACGAACATCTCACTCAGTGTGGCGTCGCACGACGCCGACGGCTCAGATCGCCGCACAGTCGATGCCACGCGACGCGTCCACCCCGCCGATCGGGCCGGTGGCCGACTTCTGCTCTCGCACAACACGTCAGCCCGACCACTTCCACTGCCGTCGCGCAGCACCACAGATCGAGGCACTTGTGTCCCCCACCCGAGAAATCTCGGCCCCCCGCAACGAATTCGTGAGTTCTTACACGGAGTTGGCCGCCGAGGTTCGCGCCTCCGGCCTTCTCGACCGTCGCCGCAACTACTATCTGGTCCGGGTCGTCGCCACATCGGCGAGTTTCTGCGCACTCTGGACGATGGTTCTCCTCCTGGGTGAGTCGTGGTGGCAACCGGCACTCGCCGTGCTGCTCGCAGTGGTCAGTACCCAGTTCGGTTTCCTCGGGCACGACGGTGCCCATCGTCAGATGTTCGCCTCGGCTGCGGCCAACGAGTGGACGGCTCGCATCGTGGCGGCGCTGGGCGCGGGACTCTCGCTGCACTGGTGGCGCGGCAAACACAATCGTCATCACAAGGCGCCCAACCAGATCGGGACCGATCCCGACATCGTCGACGGCCCCATCGCCTTCGTTCCCGACGTCGCGGCGCAGCGGTCGGGCATCGCCGCGTGGCTCACACGTCGCCAGGGCTGGTTCTTCTTTCCGTTGTTGACCCTTGAGGGCGCCGCCCTGCACGTGGCCAGTATCCAAGGACTCACATCCAAAGCACCTGTGCCGCATCGAGTATTGGAGCTATCACTCATCGTGGTCCGGCTCGGCCTGGCGACCGTCCTGCCCTTCGTGGTGATGACGACGGCCCAGGCCGTCGTGTTCGTTCTGCTCCAGATGGCCGTGTTCGGCGTTCTGCTCGGCGGCGCCTTCGCCCCCAACCACAAAGGTATGCCGTTGGTACCCAAGGATGTACGTGTCGATTTTCTGCGCCGGCAGGTACTCATGTCACGCAACATCCGCGGCGGGCGGATCATCGACTTCATGATGGGTGGCCTGAACTATCAGATCGAGCATCACCTCTTCCCCAGCATGCCGCGCCCCAACCTCGCCAAGGTCCGACCGCTCGTGCAGGCGCATTGCGCGCGCCACTCGGTCACCTACACCGAGACGTCGCTGATCGACTCCTACGCCATCGTCGTCCGATACCTCAACCAGGTAGGGCTCGGCGAACGCGATCCGTTCACCTGCCCCCTGGTTCGCATGTATCGCTGAGAGCCCGTCACACACTCTCAGACCCGTACGTCCCCGACCCCCAGTTCCCCGACCCCCAGTTCCCCGACCCCCTTCTCGCCGACCCCATATTCGCCGACCTCGGCCGACATCCGAGCCGAGAGGTGGTAATTCATCACCGCCAGTGCGACGAGGCCGACGGCGAGGTTACTCAGGGCGCCGAATCCCTCGAGCGCGAAGTCGACCAGCGCATTGCTCAGCGTGAAGATCAGCGCGGCGAGTGGCAGCAGACGGAGCGGCCAGGCCCGTTCGGTGCGTCGGCGGGCGATCATTCCCGGTATCGAGATCAGCGCCGTCGCAATGCCACTGATGAACAGAATCCATGCGGCGTGCCGGTTTCGACTGAGTTCGAGGTACAGGTGGAGTTCGCCGCTGTCGACGTGTCCGACGAACAGTTGCCACGCCCCGAGCACGGTCGCCCACAACGAGGTGATCACCAACAGGGCGCCGAACACCGTCACCCAGCGCGGACTGCGCGCGAACCCGGGAATCAACCGCACGGCCCGAGCCCGCAACGCCACGAGCCGGTCGGGACCGGTGGCGCTGGTGGACAGCAACTCTCGGATCGTGGCGATCTGCGTCGGGTCGCCACCTCGATCGGCGGCATAGGCGAGAAACCACTGTGCCTGTGTACGTCGACGGGGCGGCAAACCATGACTCACCCCGTCGGCGGCGATCGACGCGGCGTTCGCAAGCGCCTCGGCCACGGTCGGTTTCGCGAGATCTCGGACCACCCTGCTGATCAGCAGCACGACCACGACGAGGATGTACATGATCTCCGCCGACGGTCCGTAGAAGTAATCGTTGTTCTTGGTGACGAATTTGCCGACCTCGTCGAGGAACAGCCCGAATCCGATGCCGCCGAGGGCAACCGCAGCAAGGCGAACGGTGGCACCGAGAAACAGCCACCCGACGATCAGCGCGATCATCATCAGCGCTCCACCCCACAGCGCATGCGCGATGTGTAATGTGCCGCCACCGATCTGCGGATAGCCGGTGAGCTGAAGATAGGCACGCGTGACGAGAATCGTGCCGATGGTGTATATCAGAACCATTCGACGGTCGTGGTTCCGTAGGCGCTACGGACCACGACCGCCGTTCTCTGGGGCCGTGACATCGCCCGATTATCCCGGTTCGACGTCGGCAGAATGTCGGTTTCGGCGGGTTCGCCTCCAGACCTCACCCCCCGCTGGTCCGGCACATTCCGCGTCGATGATGCCCCCTACTGCAAGACCACCGACCGGCCCACTGATCGCGCACTCCGGCATTCGCCATCATGCCCACGAGAAACCCAACCACAGCTCACCGAATTCGGCAAGATGAAGATTTCCATCACTTTCGTGAATCGCGAGAGTGGGTAAGTCCGCCCGTCGAAATCAGCGGGCGGTGGCGATACCCAGCGACGGAAAGAAATAGCACGTCGCGTTGCCCTTGTTGACGGTGCCGTAGATCGCCGAGAGCACAGTTCCCGAACCGGTGTCGACCAGGCCGCCGCGTACGCCGTTGGACGGCAGTGCGTTCACCACCGAGGCGAGCGCCTTGTTTGCCACGGTTTGCGCCTCCGGAACCCCGGCGGCCTGAAGTCGCTTTGCCACGGCGTTGACGAGAGTTTCGGCCAAGCCGCTCATCGGCGCCCCCAACCCGCCTTGGAAGGTGTTGACGTTGAACCACGCCACCTGCATTCCCGACTTGTTGCCGGAGTCGTTGAACGTGCCGACCGGAACGAAGCCGTAGAGGACCTCACCCTTCCGGACGGCGTTGATGTCACCGACGACAGGAAAGGTCAAATTGCCCAAGCCCGGCGTATACGGCCCCGCAATCGCCCCGCCGAGCGCAGATGGGAAGGTGAAGTCGGTGCAGGCACCGATGGTCGGGGTGAACGGGGTGATGCCCAGCTTCTTCAGAACGGCGTTCGCCGCGCCGATTCCGTCGATCACACTCGCCGCGTCCTGGGGGTGCGGGGTGATCGCGTCGAGAGCCTGCTTGGCGGCCAGCGCTTCTCCGGTCGGTGCCGCCGACGCCGCGGGTGCGCCCAATGCAGAACCCGCGACAAGCGCTACGGACACGGTGGCCGCGGCCACGAGGCTGCGGAAGCTGATCTTCATTGAGTACTCCTCGATCGACGGTTCCCGACGTCGGACAATATCGCAGTCGGCGGGCGATACCGCAGTCGGAGGGCGGCAGCGAGAGAATTCTTGCCTTTCACCGAATGGGCCGGTTCGTCCGGTCAACGGATACCGAGCACGGTCGATTCGAGCGCACAATCGACACAATTGTCGCTCGCTTCTCCTTCACATGCTCTCAGCCCGCGACTTCCTCTGCGCAAAGGAGGCCCCACCAGTGACAGCGCCATTCGGTCCACCACCCCCTTTGCCGGTCCCTCCCAGCCGCAAGAAGCGTCCGTTGGCGATCGGGCTGGGGATCATCACGGTCCTGATACTCATGTTGTTCTCGTGCGGGGTCGGATCGGCCATGCACGGCAGCGACAAGGCGGCCGCTCCAGCGACGCGGACCGTGGTCAGTACGGTCACCGCGACGATGACCGAGACCACCACCGCCTCCGCCGTCGCGAGCACCACCACGCCGGCGCCCACCACCAGCGAGCCAACGGGCGGCCCGACCGTGGCGCGCGGGCTCATCCCCCAAACGACGACCCCGACCACCGATGCGCCGGCGGCGCCGACCACCGACGAGGGATCGAGCGTCTACTACAGCAATTGCGCCCAGGCACGCGCCGCCGGAGCAGCGCCGCTGCATGTGGGAGACCCCGGCTACCGATCCGGACTCGACCGCGACGGCGACGGAGTGGCTTGCGAATCCTGATCGCGCGCTTGGGTGTTCACTCGATCGTTCGCGGCCCCCGCGTGCCGCCACCACCGGTCGGGGAATCTGGTCGAGTCCCGCCGATACGAATACAGATCCCACCGATCCGCCGCGACACGCCGCGAATCCTTGGTTCGCCACGGCGTGTCTGCGTCAACCATATTTGCATCCGGCTGGGCCGCCGGCCGCGAACCCGAGTCGACCGATCAATCAGCCCACGTCGAGTATCGCGTCGAAACAGTTGTCGGACAAGGGTTTTCGGGTCTTCAGCGGCCCCAGCCGTTGCCATTGAAGGGCATGATCGGTCCGCGCTCCCCATCCTCGTTGCGAGGCGCGATCGGTGAGTACCCACCACTTGTCGAGTGATAGGCGCGCTTCTCACGTCGCGGGATCAGCTTGCTGAGCCGATCACGCCAGCCTCCGTGCCCGCTCCCGCGTCCCATGGAGCCAGGTTACGACCTCTCGCCGTCGCTCGGCCACCGTTCGGTGATCAGCTCGACCATCTCGTCGACCCAGGCGTCGTCGAGCGCGGCATCGCTGCGAATGAGGATGCGGAAGATCGCGGTGCCCGCGACGACCTCGGCGAGCATCGGCAGTCGATCGTCGTCGCGACGTTCCTGACCGAAGCGGGACTCGAAGGCGGTGAGGTCGCCGGCCAGCCTGGCGATCATCTGGTTGTGCACCTCAGGCGACGCCACGGTGTCGGCAATCAGCCCGGGTAGCGCCACCCGCACCTCTGGCCGGTTGAACATCGAGCGCACGATCTCGACGAGCGCGCGGATGTCCTGTCGGACGTCCCCGGACCCCGTCGGTGGCGTCAAGACCTCCGCCGACAACACCGCCTCGTGGACCAACTGTGCCTTACCCGACCATCGCCGGTAGATGGCTGCCGTGGTCGTTCCGGCACGTGCGGCAATCGCCGACAACGACAGCGCGGGATAGCCGGTCTCGAGAATCAGCTCGCGGGTGGCGGCGATGATCGCGGCGTCGATCCGGCCATCGCGGGGCCGCCCCGCCGGCGTCGACCTCTTGTTATCGCCTTGGCGATCTGGTGTCATGGATCACAGTCTAGTTCCAATGCAATGTGCATCGTATTGATAGGGAGTTTCGGTGGAGCTGAGCCCACTCGACGAGTATCCGATCCATCAGACACCGGCCCCGATCACCTGGCCGGCCACCTCCGACCGGAACTTCTACGATCGCTCGTACTTCAACGTGCTCGACCGGCAAGGCCGTTTCATGGCCTTGACCGGCATCGGCTACTACCCGCGTCTGGGCGTCAAGGACGCCTACTTCGTCGTCCGCCGCGGCGACACCCAGACCGCTGTTCATCTGAGCGACGCGATCGACGACGACCGACTCCACCAGAACGTCAACGGATATCGCCTCGACGTCGTCGAGCCGCTGCAGGAGATGCATCTGACCCTCGCAGAGACCGAGGGCATCGCCGCCGACCTCACCTGGCGTGGACTGTTCCCGGCAGCGCTGGAGAAGCCGCACACCATGCTCACCGAGCGGCGAGTGACGTTGCAGGCGTGCCGCTTTGCCCAGGTGGGTTCCTGGGAGGGATGGATTGACGTCGACGGGGAACGACTGACCGTCGAGCACGACACCAGTGTGGCGAGCCGCGACCGGTCGTGGGGTATCCGGCCGGTCGGTGAGCCGGAACCGCCCGGACGTCCCGACACCGCTTTCCGCGGAATGTGGTGGCTCTACCTGCCCTTGGCGTTCGACGACTTCGTCCTGTTCCTCATCCTGCAGGAGGACCCCGACGGTCACCGTAGTCTCTACGACTGCACCCGTCGGTGGCGCGATGGGCGAATCGAGCAACTCGACGGCGTACGGGTCACCATCCACTACACCGCCGGGACCAGGATTCCGCACGGCGCGCACATCGAGTTCCTCAATCGCGCGGGCGAGCAGATCTCCCTCGACGTCGAGTCGAAGTTGTTCGCGCCCATCGCCTTCGGGTCGGGATACGGTGGCGATTCGACGTGGGCGCACGGCACGTGGAAAGAAGGGTCATTCGCCGAACGCGTCACCTTCGATCTGACGGACGAGCAGGTGATGGCCCGCGCACCCTTCAGCCTCATCGATCACGTCGGGAGTGCGATGTGCACCGAAGCCAACGGCCGACAACACCGCGGCGCAGGCCTGTTCGAGCACGGCATCATCGGCCCACACCATCCGTCGGGCTTCTCCGACTGGACCGACGTGGCGAAGTAGGGAACCCCATGAAGATCATGACTGCACTCTTCGGACCCACCGACGCCGTGGACCGGGCCAAGCTCCTCAAGGAGGCCGGCGCGTCCGGCGTCTTCACCTTCGAGGGACCGTTCGATGTGTTCACTCCCCTGGTGCTGGCCTCGTCGGTCGACGGACTCGACCTCATGTCCAACGTCGCGATTGCTTTCCCGCGCAACCCGATTCAACTCGCCCACCAGGCAAATGACCTGCAATTGCTCAGCAAGGGACGGTTCATCCTGGGGCTCGGCACCCAGGTGCGCGCACAGATCGAGAAACGCTACGGTACCGAGTTCGATCGGCCGGTCGAGCGCATGACGGAGATGGTCGGTGCATTGCGTGCGATCTTCGCGACGTGGAACGACGGCGAACGATTGTACTTCCGCGGTGAGTACCATCGCCACACGCTGATGACCCCGACGTTCAACCCCGGCCCCAATCCGTATGGGCCGCCGCCGATCTATCTGGGCGCGTTGGGTCCTCGGCTCACCCGTGTGACGGCCGAGGTGGCCGACGGTCTGTTGGTGATGCCGTTCGGGTCCAAACGCTTCCTACACGGAACGACACTGCCCGCAGTACGCGACGGGCTTGCCAAAGCCGGGCGAGCAGCGGACGACTTCACGGTGATCCCCGAGATCATCGTGTCGGTCGCCTCCGGCCACGACGATGACCACACCTCGACGCGAATGTTGCTGGCCTTCTACGGTTCCACCCCCGCATACCGACCTGTGCTCGACGCGCACGGATGGGGCGACCTGCAGCCCGAACTCAACGCGATGTCCAAACAAGGGCGTTGGCAGGAGATGGCGGCGCTCATCGACGACGAGATGCTGCACACCATCGCGGCATGTGGGACGCCGGCCGAGATCGCCGCGCACATCCGCGACCGCGTCGACGGTGTCTCCGACAGCATCTGTCTCTACCAGCCAGGCCCGATCGCCGTCGAGGCACTCGCCGAAATCGTTGATGCGCTGGGTGGTTCGCGATGACAGCGGCCACCGTCGAGTTCGACGACATCACCGACGACCGGTACGGCGGCAAAGCCGCCGGCCTCGCGCGTCTGCGCGCTCTGGGGCTGCCCGTCCCGGTCGGTTTCGTGGTCGCGGATGCCCCGGTGGACGGATCTCTCGACCGCGTGATGGCCAGGTTCGGCGAGATGGCCGCCGCCGGAACGACTCCGGTGGCCGTGCGGTCCTCCGCGGCCGGGGAGGACGGGAGCGAACAGTCCTTCGCCGGCCAATACGACACCGTGCTCGGCGTCGACTCCATCGACGCCTTGACCGAGGCCATCCACACGTGCGCCGCCTCGGTGCACTCCGCGCGCGCGTCCGCCTACAGCGGTCACACCGCGGCGACCATGAATCTGGTCGTCCAGCGAATGGTCGACTCGCGCGCCGCCGGAGTGGTGTTCACCGCAGATCCAGCGTCGGGTCGCCGCGACCTCATGGTGATCGATGCCGTCGCCGGACTCGGTGAGGCGCTGGTCGACGGAACCTCGGCTCCCGATCACCTCGTCCTCGACGAGGAGGGTGCACCGGTGGTCGCGGAATACGTTGCCGCTCCGGTCTTGTCACCGCAGGAGATCGACCTGATCAGGGCGGGTGCGCTGCGCGCGGCGCACGAATGGGGCACACCGATGGACCTCGAATGGGCCATCGACCGGTCGGGCGACCTCTGGTGGTTGCAGGCCCGACCGATCACCACCTTGCCGGGCGATCTCAACGAGATGGACTCCCCCGTCGCCGGCGCCGACCACGTGTACACGCGGTGCAACATCGGCGAGATGATGCCGGGCGCGTTCTGCCCGTTGACCGCGTCGGTGTCCGGATTCGCGATCGACTATGCGATGCAGACGATTCAGGTCGTCGCGCGGGCACAGGAGGGTTACCACACGCCGTGGCTGCAGGTCGGATACTTCTACGGCCACATGTTCCTCAACCTCACCGAGGGCACGGCGCTGAGTTCCGGGATTCTGGGGAACTCGCTGGAACAGTTCTCGACCTCGATCTGCGGCCGCGTGGTCGACGAGCTGCAACCGAAACCGGCACAACCATTCTTGCGCAAGCTCGGCAACACGATCAGGCTGACCACCCATGCGCTGACGGTGGGGCCGGCGATCCGCCGGATGCCTTCTGACATCGCCGGTTTCCGGGTTCCGACCAGCTTGGACCCACGAGTCGTGCTGCGGCAGTTGGACGACGGTGTGGAGTTGTACTGCGACTTCACGCTCACGCACGTCCGTTCGTCGTCACGCGCGGCCGTCGCGGCCAATGTCCTCGAGAGCGTGATGGTTCGCCAGGCGGTCACCGACGGCCGTGATGAGGACGAGGGCAAAGCTCAGGCCGCCCGTCTCATGGCGGGGGCGTCGGGGGTCGAGAGCGCAGAGATGCTCGGCGAACTCGATGCGGTCGTGCAGAAGATTGCGGCCGACACAGCCATCGCCGACGAATTCCTCTCCGCAGCAACGGATGACGCGGTCACCGCATTGCGCGCGGCGCCCGGGGACGCGGGAGTCGCCTTGCGGAAGTTCTTGGAGCGCCACGGCCATCGCGGATACCGGGAACTGTGCATGCGCGACCCGTCCTGGGCCGACGATCCCGCCGGGCTGGGAACGATGATGCAGGTCATGGTGCGATCGGCGACCGAGCAGCGCGGTCGGGAGCCGAGCCGCGCCCCGACACCCGAGCACTCGTCGTCGACGATGCGCCTCCTGGCACGCCTGGCGCAGGGCGGCGCGCGTGGACGCGAGGAGACGAAATCGCGGATGGCGTTGATGGCCCACCAACTCAAGCGGGGCTACCGCCATCTCGGCGAGGTGCTCGCCGAGAGCGGTCGGCTCCCCGACGCCGATCTCGTCTTCTTCTTCGATCGGACCGAGTTGCGGCGGGTCGTCGACGCCGACGACATCACCGACCTCGTACAGAGCGCCATTCGACGACGAGAGGCGTTGTCATTTCAGGACTCTCTCGAATTCGACGACGTCTCGGTCGGGCGGCCGTCCCCGCGCCTGACCGTCGCCGAGCGTGACATCGCCGACGACCGGATCGTGGGTCGACCAGCGAGCAGGGGCGTCGTGGAAGGCACAGTGCGAGTGGCGAAAACGATCGGTGAGGCGCGCGATATCCGGCCCGGGGAGATCCTCGTCGCGCCGGTCACCGACGTCGGATGGACGCCGTACTTCACCGTGATCGCCGCTCTGGTCACCGACATCGGGAGTTCGGTCTCCCACGGTGCCGTGGTCGCCCGCGAATACGGCTTACCCTGCGTCGTGAACACCCTGGTCGGCACTCACCTGCTCCGGACCGGTGACCGAGTGCGAGTGGATGGGGACCGTGGGGTCGTGGTGCGGCTCGATCACGACGACCTTGGTGATGTCAGGAACCCTTGACGTCATGAACCGGCCCACACCAGGCTCCCGGTCGAGGACGGTTCACAGATCATCGTGGTGATCCGGACACGCCGACGGTTGCCGAATCGACGCCTGCGAGACAGTCGTCCAGCCAGTCGTAAACGACCGCGTCCCAAGCCTTCTGCCCCACGCCGCCGCAGTGTCCGGAGATGCCGGTACCCGCCACGGGCGTGCATATCATCTTGTGTTCGACTGCCAGTGCATTGTAGAGCTCCGCACCGTGCCCACCGACAGGATCTCCGGGAGACTCGATGATCATTGTGGGACAACCGATGTCGGCGGCTCGATCGGTCATCGTGTAGGTCGTGAGTTCCGCGAGGTAGTCGGCAATGGTGCGCACTCCATGGAATGCCATGCGTGCACCGAAGAAGTCGGCCCGTTTCCGGCTGACCCGGCTCAGGGCCGTCATGAGCGGTGCCGCGATACGGCCCTTCCAGCCACCGGGGATCTTCGCCCCCATGTCGGGTTGGGCGGGGTCGCAGATCATCGCGACGATGCGGGGCTCGGAGGCCACCGCACGTGGGATGAGATACCCGGCGAAGGAACGGCCCATGGCGACGATCCGTTGGGGGTCGACGCCTGGTGCGGCGATCAGCCAGTCGACGATCGGCGATAGGACGTGCTCGTAGTCCGGTCGAAAGAAGATGCGGTGCAGATAGAGTGACGCTCCCTGGCCTGGTCCTTCCACGCTGAGAACGTTGTACCCACGCGCGAGCGCGCCTTGGGCGAAGACCCATCCCGATTCGGCAGTGGAGTCGTATCCGCAGGGCATCACGATGGTCGGAGAAAGTCGATTCGGGTCGGTCACCGGCCGGAAGAGCCAGGCGTGAATGCCGGTGCGGCCGCCGACCGTGGACCGACTGTCGGCGTACGGAATCGCGAGCTCGTCGGCGACGATGGGCACCGAGGTGTGCGGCAACAGTTCCATGGCGTGACGGAAGGTGTCGCAGTGCGCGTGATAAGCGTCGTGCAACCGCTGATCATCGAGATCGGCGCGAAGGAAGTAGTACGCCTGCCGGTAGTACTCACTGGCACGAAGGTAGGACTGATGGGCGGTGACGAGGTGGCCGGTGACGTGTGCTGTCTCGGCGGATTCCCGCACCGATTCGGCGCGGGCCATCCAGTGCGTGTACCAGCGTTGCGTGTTGTACCTCCCGCCGATCAGGTCAGCGGTGGCGTGGGCTTCGCCGAGATCGGCGGCGCCGACGGCCGCGGCCTGCAGTGTGCGACTGAACTGTCCGTCAAACTCTTCGTCGGACATCGCCAGGTGCTGTGTCATGAGTACCTCCATGGTGGTTGTCGGATCACGAGGTCCGTCGACCCTGGTCGTGATGTGACAAGAAGACCGTGCGGTCCTCACAAAACGCTCACATGCCGGCGAAGCGCTCGTGATCACCCATGACGAGTGCGTCTCGCGCATCGGCAGTACCTGCGCGCCACCCCTGGTCGAAGGCCGTGTTCTCGTCGTCGCGGCACCGGCGGATGGCGTCGTGCGTGAACGGATGACGCGGCCACTCCATGCCCGCGTCCAGCGCGTAGGTGCGTGCGACCGCGAACGCCCGGCCGGCGCGGTTCACTTCACCGGCCGCGGCCAGGTGGTTGCCGCGCTGTTCGACCGTGTCACAGATCTGAACGCCCCCGGCGTCGAGGTACGCGTGAAACGCCTGGTCATTCCAGCGAAGTCCCATGCGGGTGTCGCCGTTGAGCAGAGCTCGGATGCCCAGCATCACGGCCGCGAGATGGATGGCCAGTGGATCGCCCAGTTCGGCTCCGAGCGCGAGTGCGGTGTGGGCATGGTGTGTGCCTTCCGCCACGTTGCCGGCCGTCAGCTCGCACAGTGCCTTGGTTGCGGTCACGATGGCTGCCTCGCGAGAACCCGTGACCAGTGCGTCCCAAGCCCGCTGCGCGAAGATGCCGGCCAGGGCATGGTCGTCACCTGTCCAACTCGCCAGGGCGAGAAACGCGAAGCGCCGGCAGCCGACGTCGGGGTCCTGGTCGTCCACGACGATCGCCGCGTCGAGGTCATCGGGTGACAACGCGGTCAGATGCCGGTGGGCTTCGGCAGTCTGCTGACTGAATGCCGACGCTGCACTGAGACAGGCAGTCACCATCGCGCTCGTACGCGCCGAACACCCGCCCCGCGAACAGGTTTCGGATGCGATGCGGAGCAAGCGGATACCGGCGGCGAGACGTCGGCAGAGGTACCAGTACGGGCCGAGCTGTTCGATCAGGTCGATGTGGGTGTCGAGGCGAGCGGGGTCGCTCACGACGGACTCGAGAAAGGCGAGCACCGTGGAGACATCATTGTCGACGCGGGCGAGGTCTCGCGCCGACGACATGGTGCTGTGCATCGGAGTCGTGGCCAGAAGCGCGGTGACTGCGTGGTCTCGTCGTCGTACCGCCTCGAGTGCAGCTGGTCAGTCGAGTACTCGAGCGTGCTCGGCGATCGTGTCGAGAATGGTGAATCGGGTCGGCCGGAGTCGGTCTCCGCGGATGGGCCACAACAATGATCGGCGACAGAGTTCAGCCAGATCATCGGCGACGTCGGCGCCGCACACGGCTTCGGCCAGCTCCGAGGTGAACGGACTGCGCAGAGCGGTGAGGCGGAGATACAGGCACGCCAGGCCGACATCCAGGGACTCGTAGGCCAGCCGGAAAGCGCGGTCGATCGGCTCGGGGACCGCACTTCCGAATTGGTCGGCCACTTCCCGCACCGAGAACGTCGCCATCCGAGCCGCGGCGAGTTCGAGACCCAGTGGCAATCCACCCATCGCCGTACAGATCCGGTCGAGATCGTCGAGGTCGGCGGGTCGGGATCGAAGACGCCACGGGCAACGCGGATACGGTCGACGAGAAGTTGCTGAGCGGGTGACGGGCCGCCGGTGCGACCGATGTCGACGGTCAATGGGTGCACGGTCAGCACCCGCTCGCCCCGTACCCCCATTGGTCCGCTTGAGCCGAGAATCGTCACTGCGGCGCACCGTTGCAGGATCGCGTCGACTACGTCGACGTCCTCGGACGACATGGGGCCGTCGAGGACAAGTAGCACTGACATCGTCGCCAGATGATCACACACCTGATCGAGACCTGCGGTGGAATCTGCCGCGGGCTGGATTCGCATTGTGGTGAGGACGGTCTCGGCCACGCCCGCGTCGGTGCTCCGGTCGATGAACCACACGCCGTCGTCGAACGAATCGGCAACGCGCCGTGCCGCTTCCAGCGCCAGGCGCGTCTTGCCGACACCCGGGATGCCATCGAGCGAGACGGCGCGGTCCGATTCGAGCAACCGCACGGTCTCGGCGAGTTCGGCTGCGCGCCCGACGAACGACGTGTGTTGCGACGGCAGATGGAGCCGTCTGACGCTCCGATTGTGCTGGCCGAGAGCGTGGCGATGAGCCGCACGAATTTCGTCTCCCGGGGTGACGCCGAGTTCGGTCGCGAGGAGTTCGCGAACGTCGCGGTACGCGGTGAACGCCTCGGCGCGTTGGCCGGTCGCGGCGAGGGCCGCGATCTTCAGCGCCCACGCGTGCTCGTCGAGCGGGTCCCGGGTGATCAATGCTTGGGCCTCGTCGATCGCCCGATGGTGCCGACCCGATTCAGCACTCAGATCGGCACGACGGGTCAGCAACGCTGTCCGGACGACGTCCAGCTGCCGACGGGCCTGATCGAGGCCTGGGGAGGGCGCAGCCGTGGTGAACGGCTCGCCGCGCCACGTCGAGAGCACCGCGTCGAGTGCCGACGGGTCCACCACAGCACCGCTGAGCACCGCGACGCCGGCAGTTTCGAAATCGATCGAATCCACCGACACCTCATCGAGATCAAGCCGATACCCGGCGCGTTCGGTGATGATCACCGGCGGAAAGCCCTCGGGTACCAATGCTCTCCGCAACCGCCACATCTGCGATTCCAACGCCCGCTGGGTCTTTGCCGGGGCGTCGGCGCCCCACACCTCGGCGATGAGCGTTGACGCGGGGACCGGCCTTCCGGCGTGAGCACACAGCAGCGCGAGAATCGTCCGGGGTTTGGTGCCGCCAGGATTGACAATGACACCATCCCGCCAGACCACCATCTCGCCGAGATCCCGGATCACATACATGACGGGTCTCGCGCAGAGCTACTCGATGCGACTGGATTCTTCACTTGCTACTCCTGGCCACTCACCCCGACTTCGTTTTGCCTCTGCGACGCCGGGAAAGTCGTCTATTGCCCCAGCTCGTTCTCTGACTCGCTGAGCAGTGCCTCCAGTACCGGTATCAGGTCCGACACGTCCACCGTCGCTGCTGTCCACACGATGGAACTGTCTACCTGGGCATACCCATGCACAAGGACGTTACGCATGCCAATAATCTTGTGTACGTGCGGTATTCGTGCAGCCAGGTCCTCATCAACCCGCCGAAGGTTGCGAAGGCCTTCCCGACGATCTCAATCTGACGTTCGGTCGCAGACTCCACCAACAAGTCACCGATGTAACGCTCAATCGGGACATTGGCGACGATCAGCCCAACGTTTCGCGCTGCGGTCAACGCGTCCCAGATGTATCCTGCTGTGCTGTTGTCAGGCCGCGTAGACATCTTCAGCGCTGTCGAAGATCGACTTGGCGACATAGGGATTCTTCACCGCATTGGCCACCACGAGGTCCACATCGCGCCCTACGATCTGTTCAAGCGCCGATTTGAGGTCGAAGTAGTCATGAAACATGTTCTCTCGGCCGCTCTTGAACTCGACCAGGAAATCGACATCGCTACGGCCCGGATCGAAGCGGTTGGTCAGTACCGAGCCGAACACTCGTAACCGCTTGACGCCATACCGCGCGCACGCACCAGCGATCGCCTCAGCATCGAGCGGGATCGCGGTGGTCATGCCTCAGTCTCTCAGACTCCGAGCCGCATTTCGACAATCAGACCGACCTGCAAACGAGATCTCAGTGGAGCTAAGGGGAATCGAACCCCTGACCTACTCGATGCGAACGAGTCGCGCTACCAACTGCGCCATAGCCCCGTGCCGGTCCGGAAACCAACCGTTGACACTCTAGCAGCACCGCCCGCGCACCTCACAAACGCCAGGTCACACCGTGTCGTGACCTCGTGCCGCTATCCTGCACCTCGTGGCCGAGATGACGAATGAGCAGTTGGCAAGAGCGTTGGACGCAGCGATCGCGGTGATCGATCCGCTCCTCGACGTGCTGGCCGAACGGGACCCGCTGGGCCTGAAGGCACACACCTTCGACGAGGGCGACCATTCCGGGATCGCCGCAGTCCAGCACACCGTCGCCAAGGCGCTCGACGTCGCCGACTGGCCGGGCACCAAGGGCTGGACGGAGCTGTCGATGAAGGATCGCGCCGACTGGTGGATCAGTCGGCTCGGCACCGTCAACACGATCGCCGTGGCCTATCCCGGCGCGCTGGGCGCGTGGGCCAAGGTGTTGCCCCTGGCAACTCCGCTGGGCTTTGCCAATCAGGCCACGGTCCTCGTCGCGATCGCCCGCGAGTACGGCGTCACCGACCGCGCGTGGCAGATCCGCCTGCTCGCGTCGGTGCTGTGCGACCGCGACCTCCCCGATGACGCGCTCCCGGCCTCGGTGACACCGGTCGGCCCGGAGAACCCAACCTCGAAGCGATCGGCGCTGGGTCTGCTATGGGACATCGCGCAGATCCTGCGCAAGGTCGACGCACAGATGAGTCGACGCCCCCAGCCGCCCCGACCGTTCTCGACACTGTCGTGGGTTCCGCTACTGGGAGCGCCGTCGCTCTACATCGGGGAACGGCTGGCGCTGTGCCGCGCCGTCCGATCGGGACGCGAATGGATTGTCGCGCACCCGGAGTCGCTGGATGTCAGCCGGCCGCGGCCTGCCGGAAGTCCTCGTCCTCGCGCATGACGCGACGCCGCTGGAACGGCGGCAGATGGTCGAATACCGGGTCCTCGTCGTCGATCTCGAGGACCACCGCACCACCAGGACGACGTAGCCGCGGCGGCGGTGGGGCGGCAGCGAACTCCGGCGTCTGCATCTCGCGGCGCTCGCGCTCTGCGTCGGCCTTCGCGGCACGACGTGCGCGGGCGATGCGCTGGGCCCGAATCTGCTGCTCTGCCTTGACGGTTCGCCGCAAGTAGAACAGGTATCCGACGAACAGCACGCCCGTCACCCCGGTGGCGATCCAGCCGTATTGGCCGAACAGCACACCGCAGACGATGGCCGCAATGACCATTGCCGCAAGCGCCAGGGTGACCCGCTGGCGCTCCTTGTAGCGCAACGCGTCGCCGGTCGCATCGATCGTGTACGCGCTCCGACGACGAGACTTCCTGTCCTGCTTGACCTCCGGAACCGTTTCCTCCGCCGCGGCAGGTGTTGCCTCCCGACGCTTCCGGAGACCTTCGAGTTCTTCGTCGACCTCGTCTTCGAGATCTACTTCGTCGTCGTAGTCCTCATCGTCATCGTCATACTCGTCGTATTCGGAATCCTCGTAGTCACCGTCGAGGTCGTCCTCGTACTCGGCGCCTTCGTCGTCATACTCGTCGTCTTCGTCGTAGTCATCGTCGTACTCGGCGTTCTCGTCATCGCCGTACTCGTCCTCGAGTTCGGCGTCCTGGTACTGCGACTCGTCGTCGAGTTCGGCGTCGTCGTCCTCGTCGAGCAGATCCACCTCGACCTCGACGACATCGACCTCGACACGAGTGATGGTGACCTTTTCGGCCACCACGTCCTCGGTATCGTCGACGTCGTCGGCCTCGACCTCACCGGTGAGCACCTCGTCGGCATCGGAGTCGACCGACGAAACCGCTTCTGCAGTCCGGTCTTCGGCGTCGCCACCCACGGTGTCGTCATTCACGGTGTCGTCGTCCTCGGCGTCGAGAACCGCGGTCGCCGAGCGACGAGCGGTCGTGCGTTCGGCGACGTAGCTCGGATCGTGCGGGTGTGCACCGGCCGCGCGCCGCCGCCGGGTGCTGCGGGTTCGGGTGCCACCACGATGGAGGAGACGGGTCGCCTTGGCGACCTCGGTGGTCTTCTTGGTCTGCGGGCGACCCTTGATCACCATCGGCACCAACACGAAGAGCCACACCGCAACGAGGCAGATCCACAGGACGGAGTTCGGCATGGCTCTCCCTTTCTTCACTCTGGTTACACCGGGCCACTCCACAATCTAGGTGCGGACGCGCCGCATCCTGCGCAGACGCGCCGGGGCACACCCGAATCAGTCCAGTTCACATGCACTTCTCAGCGGACGCGCACCGTCATTCGGCGATGAAGCGCGCGTCGACGGTCACCGACAACTCGATGTCGCGGGATCGCAGGTCGAGCGATGGCGAGCTGCCGTCACCGGCGGGCGCGCCGGCGAGCAGTGCCCGGGGCATCGGCTGGTGGACGTCGAGCATCTCCGGGTCGGCGAGTTGGGTCGGGGTGACCGGTCCGCGCCCGACCGCATCAGCGTAGGCCTGCGCCTTGAGTATGGCGTCCTCGACGGCCGCGCGCCGCAACTCCGCCTCGTGCCGACGACGGCTCTCCCGGGTGAGTGCCCACCGCACGCCGGCGACGTCGACCCCGGACTCCTGCGCCCACACGTCGATGAACCCGCCCAACGCGTCGACGTCGGCGAATTCGATGTCGACGCCGATGTTGGTGGAGTACACGAGGTCTCGCAGCTTGCCCTTCGCGTCATAGGGCCGATGGGAGTACACGTGCACCGTGTCGCTCGACCACGTGGCCACGGCGTCGGTACCGGCCAACTCGTCGAGCGTCGCGATCAGACGCGCATGCACCTCGATCGCGTCCCGGTACACCGCTTCCCGTTCACTCCCCGACACCGCCACCCGAAGGTGCACCACCGCCCGCTCGGGCGCGTATTTCCCGTCGGCGTGGCCGCGGACGATGATCTCCAGCTGCGTCATGGCCCGATGCTACGGAACCCGACGCCGTCTGCTCATCCATCGCGTCGCACCAGGTCACGCTCGTAGGCGTAGATCACCACGTGAATCCTGTTGCGTAGGTTGAGCTTGGCGAGAATGTTGGCCACGTGCGACTTCACCGTCGTCTCGGAGACGAACAACTCCGACGCGATCTCTCGATTCGACAGTCCACGAGCCACGGCGACGACCACCTGCCGTTCGCGTTCGGTCAGGTCGTCGACGGGAACCGGGTCGGGTGCGGTGCGTGCGGGCGGAGTCGCGGCGTACGCATCGACCAGGGCGCGGGTGATACGCGGGGACATCACCGCGTCACCTCGGGCGACGGCCACGACCGCATCGACCAACTCCGCGCCACGCACGTCTTTCAGCAAGAACCCGGCCGCTCCTGCGCGGATGGCGTCGAAGGCGTACTCGTCGACGTCGAAGGTCGTCAACACCAGCACCCGCACCGAGGGGAGATGGGCCACTACCTTCCGGGTCGCCTCGACACCGTTCATCCGGGGCATTCGCACATCCATCAGGATCACGTCGGGAGCGCACGACTCCACGAGCGCCACGGCCTCGTCGCCGTCGGCGGCCTCCCCCACCACCTCGATGCCGTCGGCGGCCTGCAAGACCATCCGTAGCCCGAGCCGGACGAGTTCCTGGTCGTCGACGATGGCCACCCGGATCGTCATCGGTCGGCGCCTGTCGCGACGCGTCGTGTCGGGATGAACGCCCAGACCCGCCAACCTCCGCCCACCAGGGGTCCGGACTCCGTGCGACCGCCGTGGAATGCCGCGCGCTCGGCAATCCCGGTCAGTCCGAACCCCGGCTCGGCCGAGCGCCCGGAGCTGCGCCCGTCGTCGACGATCTCGACGTCGATCGCTTCGTCGCGGTAGACCAGGTTCACGCGAACCGTGTTCGCGTCGGCGTGTTTTCGCACGTTCGTCAAGGCTTCCTGCACGATGCGATACACGGTCAGCCCTTCCGGAGCCGACACATCGGTCGCGGTTCCCTCGACGATGAATTCGATGTCGACTCCGGTGCGCCGACACTCATCCACCAGGGTCTCGACGTCGTCGACACCGGGTTGCGGTCGGCGCGGCAGCTCGTCGGCGCGCAGGACCCGGACGAGGTCGCGCATGTCGTCGAGCGCCTCGCGGCCGGTGTCGGCGACGCGCCTCATCGCGTCCTGCGTGGCGGCGGGGTCGCGATCCCCGGTGGCCAGCGCTCCCTCGGTCAGCGTGACCATCACCGAGAGACCATGTGCCACCACGTCATGCATCTCCCGTGCGATCTGCTGCCGGTGACGCGCGGCCGCGAGCAGGTCGGTCTGATGCCGTTCATGCTCGCGTCGTCGGGCACCCTCCGCGGCGGCCACGATTGCATTTCGGCGGTTACGCACGGCGATCCCGGCACACACCGCTGCGATCAGCGGCCCGGTCAACAGCACGAGGGATTCGATGCGGTAGCCGCTCGCCTGCCACCGCAGCACCGCCAATACCGCACCAACCTCGACGACGGCGGCCGCAGCCCACGCCGTGCGCGCCGGGTACACCGACGCCACCGTGTACACCGCGATCAGCAGGGCGATGTCGGCCACCAACCGAAGGTCGAGGGCCCATTGCACGAATGCGATGAGCGCGAGCACCGCGAACACCGTCAAGGGAAGACGACGCCGCACCAACAGCGGAAGCGCCAGCAGCACACTCACGAGCAGCGCGGCCCCCGGGCGGTCCGCACTCGGGCCGCTCCGCTGACTCAATTGGATTGCGGCACAACCCAGCACAACCACGACGGGAACGATCACCGATACTGCCGGCGACGTCGCAACGATCCGAAACCACCGGCCGACGCGAGTGGCAACCGAGCCGTCGTTTGCCGCGGCCCCCGGAGCGGTGTCGGTCATCCACCACAGGCGCCAGCGACGTGCGGTCTCGGCAAATTGGGTCGGCATCGGAGCCAACTGTAGACCCCTGAATCGGCAAGACGCTTCCTCCTCACGAACGGTTTCGAGCTCGTCCGCGCGGAGGACGCTTCGTCGCGATGCACACCGTTCTCGCTGCCGATGTGCCGCACCGGCCGATGGGTCCACCATGGTTCGGGTCCCCGATCACCGAACGAAAGTCATTGCCCGTCATGCACACTCATCGCCACCGCCCAACTTCTCCAACGACCAGTACCGCCCAGATCGTCGCCCTCGGCGCGCTGACCGCCGCACTCGGCGCGGCGACGATGCTCGCGCCCTGGTTGCTCACCGGCCCCGGTCCCGACGGCATGACAACGGCCCTTGGCTCGGCGTTCGCCCATTTCTGGAAGAGCGGGTCGAGCACACCACCCGTCGATCTGACGGCTCTCGTCGACGGCTGGCGGCGCTTTCACATCGCGAAAGCCGTGATCGGCCTGGCGTTACTCGTCGTCGCATGTCGACTGACCATCGCCCTCTACCGGGGAACCAGCGAATCAACGCCCCGACGACCGCTGCGGGCGCTACCGGCCGCTACCGTCGCCGCGGTCGCACTCGTCATCGTGGCAGCGAACATCCAGGGCGCGATCGCACCGTTGTCCTCGCTACTGCCCTTCCTCTCCGGCAGCGGTGACCCGACGATCCTCGCGATCGCTGGTCGGGTTCACGCCGAACTCGTTGCACCCGTCGGCGGCGAGTTCTCGGCACCGTTGCAGGTTCTCGTCGACGACTTCGCCCGGTACCACGCGGCATTCGCGGTGATCGCCGGCGTGCTCACCGTCGGTGTTCTCGGCGCGACCGGCGTTGCTCTTCGTGCCGCGGCGGTTGCACCCCACGGCGCCCGGACACGGCCGCTCGCCTGTGCTGCCGCGTTGACGGTCGTCGCGCTGACCACCGGAGTGGTCTGCGCCGCGAACATCAGCTCGGCCGCTGAGTCAGCACAGGCTCTGGCGGTGTTCTTCGGTGGCTGAGTTCTTCGGTGGCTGACCGGTGCCCGTCGACCCACGCCGGCGGCAAATCGGCTACAGAAACGCCGCCCGCCCCGACCGCACGAGGGTTTCGGTGGCGCTGCCGGTGATCTCCTCCGCGGTGAGGGCATAGAGGAAATGATCACGCCAGCGCTTGTTGACGTCCATGTACCGCTCGAGCAGCCCCTCGCGTCGGAACCCGATCTTGCTCAACACCGCTTGGGAGGCAACGTTGTCCGGTTGGACGGTTGCGTCGAGCCGGTGCAGCCCGACCGGACCGAAGCAGTGGTCGACGCCGAGCGCGACGGCCGCGGTGGTGATGCCCTGTCCGGCGTGGCCGGCGTCGATCCAGTAGCCGATCCATGCGGTGCGCACCGCGCCGCGTTGGATGTTGCCGACGGTGAGCTGGCCAATGTAGACGCCGTCGAGTTCGATCACGAACGGCAACAACGTCCCTCGCTTGGCCTCGGATTTCAGCACCGCGAACAGCGGCGGCCAGGACGAGACCTGATGACGCGACGCCCACGATCCGACACCCGTCGGTTCCCACGGCATCAGCGAGTTCTGGTTGCGGATGCGCAATTCGCTCCAGTCCTTGGCGTCTCGCAACTTCACCGGCCGTATCGTCACCGCACCCGCCCTGGTCCCCAGAGGTCCCAGCGTCGCGGGCCACCCCGGACTGACCGGCTCACCACTCAGCCACCTGAACACATCTGGGAGTCTATGCGGTGACCATCGCCCGGCGCGGAGGTAACCGGCACGCGCGCCGACTCGTCGGCGTCAGCCGCGTTGGGCGAGGAAGGCGACCTCCACCTCGTCGCCGATCCCGAGTTCCTCGACGTCGGAGTCGACGATGATCAGACAGTTGGCCTCGGCGAGTTCGGCGAGCAGATGACTCGATCCGGTCGGCGACGCCCCGAGGACCTGCACGAGGTATTCACCGGAGCGTTCGTCGCGCATCAGCTGTCCGCGCAGATATCCCTTGCGGCCCTTGACCGACGCGATCGGACCGATGGTGCGTGCCTTGATGACCCGGCGCATCGGTTGCCGTTTGCCCAGCGCGATGCGGATCAGCGGACGCACCATCACCTCGAACGAGACCAGGGCGCTGACCGGATTGGACGGCAGCAAGAAGGTGGGTACCTCGTCGCGGCCGAGCCGGCCGAAGCCCTGGACCGAGCCGGGGTGCATGGCCACGCGCACTATCTCGAGGTCTCCGAGATCACTGAGGGCATCGACGACCGCGCCGCCCGCCTGTCCGCCGATCGCACCGCAGATCACCACGATCTCCGACCGGATGAGTTGCGCTTCAACGACTTCCCGCATGCGGGAGCTGTCACGTTCGGCGATGCCGACTCGGTTGACGTCGGCGCCGGCGTCGCGGGCGGCCGCGGCGAGGGCGTAGCTGTTGACGTCGTAGATCTGTCCGGGTCCGGGAGTGCGGTCGATGTCGACGAGTTCGGAGCCGATGGAGATCACCGACAGTCGCGGACGCGGGTGCACCATGACGCGCGCATGCCCGACGGCGGCGAGCAGACCCACCTGCGCCGACCCGATGATCGATCCGGCACGGACGGCGACGTCACCGGGCTGTACGTCGTCGCCGACGCGTCGCACGTAGTCGCCGCTCTCGACGCCGTGGCCCACCTTGACCTTCGACTCCCCGCCGTCGGTCCACCGCAGCGGCACCACCGCGTCGGCGAGAGTGGGCATGGGAGCACCGGTTTCGACGCGCACCGCCTGCCGCGGTTGCAGACGGGTCGGGGTGCGGGCACCGGGTGAAACCTCCCCGACCACCGGCAACGACACGATCATCGGTTCGTTCGCCTCGAGATCGACGAGTTCGGCACCGCCGGCGTCGAACTCGTCGAGATCCTCGGGTGCGGGCACCCCGGCGAGTGCCACGTCTACCGCACGTACCGCGTATCCGTCGACGGCGGCCTGGTCGAAGCCGGGCATGGGATGTTCGGTGACGACCTCTTCGGCGCACATCAAACCCTGGGCCTCGGAGATCGCCACACGCACCGGGCGCGGCGCGACCGCCGCGGCCGTCACCAACGACAGATGATCCTCAACCGAACGCATCTCACCTCACTCCGCCGCCGGCCCGTGCGCACTCTCATCGGCCGGGGTACCTACCGGTCGACCTTCGGGTAAAGGCTAGTCGTCGGGCAGGCGCACGCGTGTCAGGCGCGCGGAGGGCCGCATACCCGACACCAGAGGGCGGGTCAGTCCTGCTTGAGGCGCTCGGTGAGCCACTCGCGCAGGTCGGGGCCGTAGTCGTCGCGGTCGAGGGCGAAGTCGACGGCCGCTTTCAGATAGCCGCCGGGGTTGCCGAGGTCGTGACGGGTGCCGTGATGGACGACCACATGCACCGGCTCACCTTCCTCGATGAGCAGGGCGATCGCGTCGGTCAGCTGCAATTCGCCACCCGCACCGGGCTTGATGCGGCGCAGCGCGTCAAAGATCTTGCGGTCGAGGATGTATCGGCCGGCGGCCGCGAGATTCGACGGCGCATCCTCCGGTGCGGGCTTTTCGACCATGCCCTTGAGGCGCTTGACGTTCGGGTTGTTGGCGTCGGGCAGGTCCTCGACGTCGAAGACGCCGTAGGCACTGATCCGGTCGCCGGGGACCTCGATGGCGCACAGCACCGATCCGCCGCGTCGTTGCCGGGTGCGAGCCATCACCTCGAGCACTCCGCCGGGCAGCACCAGATCGTCGGGCAGCAGCACCGCGATCGCGTCCTCGTCGTCGTCGAGGTAGTCCTCGACGCATCCGACGGCATGGCCGAGACCGAGCGGCTTGTCCTGGATCACCGAGGCCACGTCCAGCAGCGACGGTGCCTTGCGGACCTTGGCGAGCATCGCCGCCTTGCCGCGCTTGGCCAGCGTGTTCTCCAGCACCAGGTCTTCGACGAAGTGCGCGACCACGCCGTCCTTGCCGGGTGAGGTGATGATCAGCAGCCGTTCGGCACCGGCGGACTTGGCCTCCTCGGCGACGAGTTCGATGCCGGGGGTATCGACGACGGGCAGCAACTCCTTGGGCACCGTCTTGGTCGCCGGCAGGAATCGTGTGCCCAGACCCGCGGCCGGGACCACCGCGGTACGTGGGATCGGCGGGGTGTCGGGTACGTCGTGGTACTCGGGAATCTCGGTCGTCGAATTACTCACGCTGGTCATGAGAAACACCCTAATGTCGGTTGCCGGGAAGCAGCCACAGATACGATTCGCGAACGCTGGGAGATTGCCGCCACCGAGACCGGTGTCACACCTGGTCAGCGCTACGATACGCGCGGCACCTGCGATCTGAGGCGAAGGAGAACCCGTGGCGGGCAAGGACGAGTTGCGGGCCGGCTTCGTAGCCCGGCGAGCGGGTTTGACCGTCGAGGACCGTGACCGCGCATCGACCCGGCTCGTCGCGCACCTCGCATTGAGCCCTGTGCTGCTCGACGACACGGTGACGGTCGCGGCATACGTTCCGGTGGGCGCCGAGCCGGGGTCGGTGGCATTTCTCGACGCACTGCGCGAGCGCGGTTGCACGGTGTTGTTGCCGGTGGTGCCGTCCGGACCGCCGGCGCCGCTGGACTGGGTGCGCTACGACGCGCGAGACTCGCTGGCCAGGGGGCGTTTCGGACTTCTCGAGCCGACAGGCCCGCGGCTGGGCGTCGACGCGGTCTCAGAAGCCGACGTCGTCTTTGTCCCGGCGCTGGCGATCGCCCGCACCGGTGTCCGATTGGGCCGTGGCGCAGGCTATTACGACCGCAGCATCGCTGGGGTTGCGGGCGCGCTCGTCGGCATCGTCTACGACCATGAGCTGGTCGACGATTTACCCGCCGACGCCTATGACGTGCCGATGGGGTGGGCGCTCACGCCGAATGGTGGGTTCACACGGATGCGGTGAGCGAGCCTGGTGCGTCGGTCAGGCCGAGGCTGGTGTCGCTGCCTTGGCGCTGCCCGAGGGGCTCGACGACGACTTGGAGTCACTGCTCGACGACGACGAGCTGGTGCTGCTGCTCGAGGAGTCCGAGGATGAGCTCGACGACGAGTCGGACTTGGATTCCGAGGAGCTGCTGCTCTCCGACGACGACGAGCCGTTGCGCGAGTCGGTGCGGTAGAAGCCGCTTCCCTTGAACACGATCCCGACGGAGTTGAACAGTTTGCGCAGCCGCCCGGTGCACTGAGGGCACTCGGTGAGCGAGTCGTCGGAGAACGACTGCACGACGTCGAACTTGTTGTCACACTCCGTGCACGCATACGAGTAAGTGGGCACCGAAAACCTCCACAGGAACGTAGGAACCTCGATCAGTTTAACCGAAACTGGCACTCGGACATTCCGAGTGCCAGTAGACGCGGTTTGTGCTGGTCAGGAAGGTTATCCGCCGATGACCTCGATGTCGCGGTCGGGAATGCCGTCGCGGTTCATGTCGGGGTCGCGGGTCTTGCGCGCGTCCCAGCGCAACAGCAGCCCGGCGAGGGCTGCGGCGATCACCGAGCCGATGAGGATGGCGGCCTTGGCCGGCGCCGCATGCTCACCGTCTTCGAACGACAGTTCCGAGATCAGCAAGGCGACGGTGAATCCGACACCGGTGAGCATGCCGATCGGTACGAGGTCACGGAGACCGATGGCATCAGGCAGCCGTAGCGGCGTGAATCGGGTCATCACCGCGGTCGCGCCGAGCACGCCGACGATCTTTCCGAGCACCAGGCCCGCCACGATGCCGAGCGAGACCGGTTCCACCAGCGCACCGCCGGCGCCGACGAGAGAGACCCCGGCGGCCGCGAAGGCGAACACCGGTAGCGCCACCGACGACGACCAGGGCCGTACCGTCTCGTCGAACAGTTCCGCGCGACTGAGCTTCTCATCACGAATCGGCTTGGCAGGCACCACGAATCCGAGCAGCACGCCGGCGACCGTGGCGTGTACCCCGGAGGCGTGCATCAACGCCCACGCCACCAACGCCAGCGGCAACAGCAACCACCAGTGAGTTCGCGGCGCCCGCACAGCGAGTGCAAAGACTACGACGACGAGCACCGCGGCACCCAACATCAGCAGATCGATGGTGTCGGTGTAGACGGTGGCAATCACGATGATGCCCAGCAGGTCGTCGACGACGGCCAGCGTCAGCAGGAAGGTGCGCAGCGCCAGCGGAAGGCCACG
Source organism: Gordonia sp. N1V (assembly GCF_029269935.1). Taxonomy (NCBI): domain Bacteria; kingdom Bacillati; phylum Actinomycetota; class Actinomycetes; order Mycobacteriales; family Gordoniaceae; genus Gordonia; species Gordonia sp. N1V. The sequence continues at coordinate 29,117 of NZ_JARJDD010000008.1, read as the reverse complement.
CCCGCAGATGGCGAGGACCGCCAGGGCGAAGGCGATGTCGGTGGCCGTCGGCGTCGCCCAGCCGTGCAGCGCCGACGGATCGTCCGAGGTGGTGCCCACAACCAGCAGATACACCAGGGCAGGAGTGACCATGCCGCCGACCGCAGCTGCGATCGGCACACCGGCGAGTCGCAGATCGCGCAGTCCCCCGGCGACGAACTCGTGTTTGAGCTCCACACCGACGACGAAGAAGAAGATCGCGAGCAGACCGTCGGCCGCCCATTGCGCCAGCGTCAGGTGCAGGTGGAGTGACTCCGGCCCGACCTCGATGGCAAGCAGGTGGTGGTAGGCCTCGCGCCAGGGTGTGTTGGCCCAGACAACCGCGATTGCCGCGAAGGCCAACAGCAGGATGCCGCTGGTGGTGTCGAGGGCGAGTACCCGCAGCAGGCGTGCTCGTCGGTCGGCAACGCGCCAGGGTGTGTGGCCGGTCTTGGCGGGATCCGACTCGGCGTGGGGGTCGGTGCAGGTGTTGTCGGGGTCCGTCACGGGCGGCTCCTGATCGGTCGTCGGCAAGAATCCGGCTCGTCACGAGCGCGGAGCCGACCAGACTTCCCGGCACACCGGGTGCCATTCTCCCAGTTCACAAGAGCCCACGTCCAATCCGGGAGGTCCACCCTGTGGAAGAACAAGGCCCGCAAGCCTTTTGTCCACAGGGCGCCCCTCGATCCGGATCGGGGGCGCCGAGAACCGCTAATTTGCCCCTCATGAACGTGTTCGGAGGTGGTTCGGCACTCGGGCCGCGACTGCGGGATCGCGTCGCTCACGCCCTGCGTCCCGGCTGGGCGCGGTCGGTGATGATCAGGCGCAGCGCAGCGCTGCTACTCGTGGCGGTGGCCGTGGCCATCGGCGTCACCGGTCAGCGCGCGAAGAACGATGCGCCGGTCCTGGTGGCGGCGCGCGATCTGCTTCCGGGACACACCGTGACCGGCACCGACCTGCGCGAGCTCCGCATTCCGGTGGACCTCGTGCCCGACGGAGCGCTACGGCTGACCGCCGACGGCGAGTCGCATACGGTGACCGGCCCGGTACGCGCCGGAGAAATCGTCACCGAGTCGCGGCTGTTGTCGCCGCGCCTGCCGATGGAGTTGACCGGACGGGCCGATGCGCGGTTGGTGCCGGTCCGACTCGCCGACGACACGGTCGCATCATTGCTACGGGCCGGGGATCTCGTGGACGTGCTCAACGCCCAGGCACAGATCCTGGCCGCGGGTGCCATCGTCGCACTGGTTCCCGGTGCGGGCCCGACGACACCGACGCGCGCAACGACAAACCCGCCGATCTTGCTCGCGATGACCGAAACCGCAGCTCATCGAGTTGCGGGAGCAGGGCTCGACGTGCCACTCGCGGTGGTCCTGCACTGACCTCGCGCGCTGTCAGCACCGGCCGATCAGGCCACTCCGACGCCGAGGGGACACCTGGATCCCGGGCGGCACCACGACCCACTGGACACAATTACTGGCGCGCGTCTTGTCGACTCACTGAGCGAAATACTCAGTCTCGTTTACGATCCTGGATAGAGTTTTCTAAAGGTCCGTGCCCACCCATGGACGACACGGCATGAATACCCGGCACCGAAGACCGATCAGGAAGGACCGGAAGTGCTCAAGGGCTTCAAGGATTTCATACTCAGAGGCAACGTCGTCGAATTGGCCACCGCGGTCATCGTCGGCGCCGCGTTCACCGGTATCGTCACGGCGTTCACCACCGGCATCATCAATCCGTTGCTGGCGGCCATCCCCACCGGGCAGGGCGACTGTGGCTCATCGACCACAAAGGCCGGCGAGACCGCCGTCAACAACCCGGTCTCGGTCTGTGGGCTCGGTTTCAAGATCACCGACAACCAGGCGACCTTCCTCGACTTCGGCGCGCTGATCGCCGCGATCATCAACTTCCTGATCGTCGCCGCCGTCATCTACTTCATCATCATCGTTCCGTACAACAAGCTCGCATCGCTGGGCAAGAAGCCCGACGAGGCCGAGGCCACCGAGATCTCGCTGCTCACCGAGATCCGCGACTACCTGGCTCCCGAGGGCTCGAGCTCGGCAGCCAAGGAGCAGGCGCAGTCGATTCTCCCGCCGCACCTCAGTGACCCGTCCGGGCCGCCCACCGGCGTCCCCGGCGGACCGTCCGAACGCGATCCCGGCGCAGGCAGTGCCGTCGACACCACGACCAAGCGAATCAGCACGCCGCCCGCACCGTATTCCGATCCGGCACCGTCAGGACCGTTCACGCCGCCCGAGCGTCCCAGCCAGGGCCCGGGCACCACGCCGTATCCGGGACCGGGCTCGCCGACGCCGTCCCCCGCGCCGGGCAACTATCCTCCACCGGGTAACTACCCGCCTGCCGGTGGACAGCCCGGCAATTACCCGCCGCCCGGCAACTACCCGCCCGGTAACTATCCGCCGCCCGGTCAGCAGTATCCGGGCGAGCAGTACCCCGGGGAGCAGTACCCCGGCGACTATCCGCCGGACGGCCCCGGCCGCCATTCCCGCTGAGTCGCGAACGCCTCCATCGAAGGCCCGTATCCCGAAAGGGATGCGGGCCTTCGGCGTTGACGGACGCCGATCCCCCACGGTCCGAAGCGTCGTTGCGACATACCCCCTAGGGGTATATGGTCGGCGGCATGGAGCAGCACGACCAGCACGGGACAACGACCGATCACCCGGACCACATGCAAACAGCGCACGCCAGCCATTCCGGTCACGGTGCGATGAGTGGTCACGCCGGACACGGAGATCACGTCGCCGTGTTCCGCCGGCTCTTCTGGATCATGCTGGTGCTCGCGATCCCGACCGTGGTGTTCAGCGGTATGTTCGCCGAACTGATCGGCTACTCGCTCCCCTCCGCCGACTGGGTGCGCTGGATATCGCCCGTGATCGGGACCGTGATCTATCTGTGGTGGAGGTCGACCCTTCCTCGGCGGGGCGGTAGGCGAGATCCGTTCCCGCGCACCGGGGATGATGCTGTTGATCGCGCTCGCGATCACCGTCGCGTTTGTCGCGTCGTGGGGATCGACCCTGCATCTGCTCGACCACGAGCTCGATTTCTGGTGGGAGCTGGCACTTCTCGTCGTCATCATGCTCCTCGGTCACTGGATCGAGATGCGTTCGCTGGCGCAGGCGACATCAGCACTCGACTCGCTCGCGGCATTGCTCCCGGACTCCGCCGAGAAGGTGGTCGACGGGCAGACCGTGAGCGTCGCGCCGGCCGACCTCGTCGTCGGCGACGTGGTGCTCGTACGCCCTGGCGGATCGATACCCGCCGACGGTGTCGTCCTGGACGGGTCGGCGAACCTCGACGAATCGATGGTGACCGGCGAATCCACGCCGGTCACGCGGGGCGTCGGGGATTCGGTGGTGGCAGGCACCGTCGCCACCGATTCCGGTCTGCGGATCGAGGTCTCGGCGATCGGCGACGACACGGCCCTGGCAGGGATCGGACGACTCGTGGCCGAAGCACAGGGATCGTCCTCGCGGGCACAGCGTCTCGCCGACACTGCCGCCGGCTGGCTGTTCTGGTTCGCGCTGGGCTCAGCCGTTCTGACGGCGATCGTGTGGGTCGCACTCGGCATGCCCGACTATGCCGTCGTCCGTACCATCACCGTGCTCGTCATCGCCTGCCCGCACGCGCTGGGACTGGCCATCCCGTTGGTCGTCGCGATCGCCACCGAACGGGCCGCGCGCGGCGGGGTGCTGATCAAGGACCGCTTGGCGCTCGAGTCCATGCGGACCGTCGACGCGGTCTTGTTCGACAAGACGGGCACGCTGACCAAGGGCGAGCCCGCGGTCACCGCGGTCGAGCCGACGCCGGACCACTCCACCGACGACGTACTCACCGCTGCAGCGTCCGCAGAATCCGGCAGCGAACACCCCCTGGCCCGTGCGATCGTCCAGGCCGCTCGCTCCGAGGAACTGAACATCGCACCCGCACAGGACTTCTCATCGTCTCCGGCCGTCGGCGTCACAGCGACGGTAAACGGTCACGAAATCCATGTGGGCGGTCCGCGCATGCTCGACGAGATGGGACTCGACGAGCTCGCCGTCGCCGACGACTGGCGCGCGCAGGGCGCGATCATCCTGCACGTGGTCGCCGATGGCGCGGTGATCGGCGCACTGCGACTCGCCGACGAGGTCCGCCCCGAATCGCGGCAGGCCGTCGACGCCCTACACCGCCTCGGCGTTCAGGTGGTGATGGTCACCGGAGATGCGCAGGCCGTCGCCGACAGCGTCGCCGCCGAGCTCGACATCGACCGCGTCTACGCGGGTGTACGCCCAGAAGACAAGTCCGCCACGGTTTCTGAGCTTCAGCGCGAGGGCCATCGGGTCGCCATGGTCGGCGACGGCGTCAACGACGCCCCCGCTCTCGCACAGGCCGACGTCGGCATCGCGATCGGTGCGGGCACCGACGTCGCGGTCGCCTCCGCCGGCGTCATCCTCGCATCGTCCGATCCCCGCTCGGTGTTGTCGGTGATCGAGTTGTCGCGTGCGGGCTATCGCAAGATGCAGCAGAACCTGTGGTGGGCAGCGGGATACAACCTGATCTCGGTGCCGCTGGCGGCCGGCGTGCTCGCGCCGATCGGCTTCGTGCTGCCGATGAGTGTCGGCGCGATCCTGATGTCGGCGTCCACCGTCGTCGTGGCGCTGAACGCCCAATTGCTGCGCCGGCTCGACATCTCACCCGAGGCCAGCTCTCGCCGAATCCTGCACCAGCGCACTGAAAACGGATAATTCGACCACATCGGGCGGAGCGATCGACCGGCCAGCGCTTTCACAGGTTTCCCCGAACGACTCCCAAGGTCGCGGGCCTAATGTCGGTCCCGTCGGCAACACCCGGCCGGCTCACGGTTAATCGAGCAACCGTGGTGCCGTGCGGGAAGTGCGCATCTCCCCGACCCGCGCACAACTCACACGGCGCACCTCGTTCCGCCAGGATCGCGGTCCTCCCCTATGCCGCGACCGAAGGAACGACAAAGGGCGGGAAACCATTTCTGGTTTCCCGCCCTTGTTGCGTGAAGGACCGTGAGATCCAGCCGCGAATGTCAGCCGATGCTGAACGGCTTGCCGTAGGCGGTCAGAACACCCTTGACAGCGTCCGTCTCAACGGTGACCTGAACGACTGCCTTGGCCTGTGCGTAGCCGGCGCAGCCGTCAACCCCGAACTTCTCCTGGCTGTAGGCCACACCACCGGTGGTACCCGAGAAGGTGTTCGCGTTGATGGCGTTGTCGCTGCTGTCCTCGAGACCGACGAGGGTACCGACGGTCGAGATGAACTTCGCCTGACCCGGGCCGAGAGTGACAGTGCCGCCAATGCTGGACGAGTCGGTATCAGACGCACCGCTGTTCAGGCCCTGGCTCAGGACGTTGCCGGAGCCACCCTCACCGCTGGCGCCGAAGTTCACCTGGCAGCCGACGATATAGCCAGCCGAGATGGTGCCACCGTCAGCCTGGCCACCGACGGTGACGCGGATCTTGCCGGAAACGAACACCTCACGGCTGGTGGCGATGTTGGTGACGGCCGGGTGCACATCTGCAGCCTCATCGTAAAGCTGGATGGTGACCGGAGTGCCGTCGACGAGCTTCTTGACGACCTTGGCTCCGGGCAGCGGGCCCGCCACGGCGCCACCGGCTCCCAGGCTGGTGAGGCCCATCAGTGCGGCGCCGACGACGCCGGCGGCCGCGATCGCACGACGTGTGCTGATCTTCTTCATGATTCCCCTTCGTGGAATGTCTTTCTGCTTGTGCAGCAGAGAAATCTCAGAGTTGTTGCTGGTTTGTCTGCTGGCACTCAGTTGAGACTGAAGGGCTGGCCCCACAGGGTGGACTGGATGTAGCCGCCCTCGCTGTCGATCACGTCGTTGTCGGTGTCGACCTTGAAGCCCTTGCCGGCCATCACGTATACGAACGAACGAGCCTGCGCAAAGCCGCCGCATTGCTGGACATCGATTCCGAAGTGATCAAGCTGGAAGGCCGCGATGCCCTTGTCGCCGAGTTCCTTGTAGTCGACGACCTTGGTGGTCACCTGACCCGGAGTCAGCGGCACGGAGAGCGAACCACTGAGCGAGGGGCTGGACGGAAGCGAGAAGCCTCCGGAGATACCGCCCGAGAGGCCTTCGATGTTGATCTGGCATCCGATCAAGAAGCCCACATACACACGCCCGGTGACATCATCGTTCGACTTGACGGTGTACACACCCGAGACCTCAGCGGCACGCCCAGCACCATTTGCCGCCAGCGAAGGCACCGGCCATGCATTCTCGCCGGTGCGGATGGTCTGCACCTTCTCACCGTCGAGGCCGGTGACGACCTTCGATCCGTTCGCCAAGGGAGCCGCCGCGGCGTTTCCCGTACCCATGCTTGCCAGACCGATCGCCGCGGCCGCGGTGATGGCGCATGCCCCCGCAGCACGGCGCAGCCCAAGCTTGCTGAACTTGCTCATTCGTTCCCTCTCACAGGATTCGGCTAAATCTCGCAGGACATGCACCCACACGTCCCGTCCTGACCTCGGCGGTCGAAGGCAGTTTGTCCGACTCGCGTAACCCGATCTCATCGACAGGGTTAACGGGAGGTGAACGGCCCTCGCCACCACTACATCGCCACTCGCGTGGTTCTGCAGGACCCGCTACCGGTCCTCCACGCTGGGTACCGGTGTAGTCCGTGCGAACGCTATCTGAGAGGTCACAAAGAGGGCAACAGCTGGAATCAGCCGTGTCTCAGGGAATTCATTCACTAACATGCATCTGCCCTCAGCAATCGAAACAACGCCCAATGTTAATGACAGGAAAACTGGCTGCTGCTGGGGCTGTGGGCACTATTCGTAGTGCGGCGGACGCTCATGGTCGTAACGCGCACGCCCCTCATTATTGTGACGTAGATCACGTTCATCGCGAGTTGTTTCGGGCAACGAATCACCGAAGATCGCGTCCAGGTCACGCCGACGTCGCGCGGCATCACGAACATGAACCGACTGCTCATCGGCCAAATTTGGATCGGACGATCCATGCACCTGAGCGCATTCGTGTGCCGCGTCACCCGCGCCGTGAGTCTCATGTCCGGACAACAGTTCACCCCGTCCGAGTGCGTGAATCCGACAGGGTCAGAAGTCCCTGATATTCGAGATCACATGTTTTGCGAGAGGCGCCACGGTCGCCATCCCGTCACGGACCGCTGCCCGTGAGTCGGCGATATTGACCACGAGCGTCTGCCCCGAGATTCCGGCCAGCCCGCGCGAAAGTCCGCCGTCGGTGGCGCCCGCAGCCAGTCCCGAGCTCCGAACCGCCTCCTCGATACCGCGCAGTCGGCGATCCAGAAGTGGTTCGGTCGCCTCCGGCGCGACATCGCGGGCGCCCACGCCCACACCACCGACCGACACCACCAGGTCGACCCCGCCGATCACCGCGGTGTTCAGTGCGTTGCGGATCTCCACCTCGTCGCCGGGGACGAGGATCGTCGCGTCGACGTGGAAGCCGGCTTCCTCCAGCAACTCCCCCACCAGCGGGCCGAGTGGGCTGTCGACGTCGCCGTGGGCCACCCTGTCGTCGACCACGACGACCAGCGCTCGACCCACCTCGTCGCCCGCGGACTCACGTGCCGAACCGCCCTGACGGGCTGCGAATGCGCGCGCAGCGGCATCGGCGGCCACCACGTCGGCAGGATCCACCTCGGTACCTTCGGTCATCGGGAGCTCAGCCACCTGAAAATCGGAGTCGCTGGTCATCATGGCCACTGTCCTCTCTGCGTTCGCACACGCCTACGGCGTGCTCGTGGTGATGCGGCATGGTCGTCGTCGGCACTGCACGGTGATTCGTCGCAGCGAAGCCGCGCGAACCACCTCTTCGGTCAGTTCGACTGCAGGGTCGCCAATTGCACCGTCACCGTCTTCGTTTGTCCGCCTGCGGTGTAGGTGACCTGGACTCGATCACCGGGGTTGTGTGAGCGCACGGCCGCCACGAGGGCGTCACCGGTGGCGATGTTGCGGTCGTCGATCTTGGTGACGATCGCACCCTTCGGAATCCCGGCTGCGGCGGCCGGGCCACCGGCCTGTACGTCGGCGATCAGGGCTCCGGGAGAGTTCGGATCGGTGCTCGGCCGCACCGACACCCCGAGACCGGCGTGGGTCGCCTTGCCGGTATCGCGCAGCTCGTTGGCCACTCGAATCGCCTGGTCGATCGGGATCGCGAAGCCGAGTCCGATGCTGCCGCTCTGCTGTTCCTCGCCGCCGCTGCCGCCGCCGAGGGTGGCGATCGCGGTGTTCACACCGATCAGTGCACCACGCGCGTTGACCAGCGCGCCACCGGAATTGCCGGGATTGATCGCCGCGTCGGTCTGGATCGCGTCGATCACCGAGGTGGTGTCACCCTCGCGTTGCGTGGAGACCGGGCGGTTCAACGCGGAGATGATGCCGGTGGTGACCGTGCCCTGCAGGCCCAGCGGCGCTCCGATGGCGATGACGTCCTGGCCGACCGCGAGATTGTCGGAAGTCCCGACCTTGATCGGGGTCAGGCCGGACTTGTCGACCTTGATGACGGCGATATCAGAGATGGGATCCGCGCCCAGCACGCGGGCCGCGGAACGCGAGCCGTCCTGGAAGTTCACGACGACGTCGGTGGCGGGGCGGCCATTGCTGCCACTCACCACGTGGTTGTTGGTCATGATGACGCCGTCGGCGCTGAGCACGACGCCCGAACCCTCACCCTGCTCGGTGCCCGTGGTGACGTCGATCGACACCACCGACGGCAGGGTCTGCGCAGCCACCTGCTGGACCGAGCCCTCCGGCGCCGGCACCGAGCCGCTGTCACGCGCGCTGGGATCGCCGCCCAACGGTTGGTTGTTGGCCGCCGTCGACGTCGAGTCGTCGTTGAGCTGGGAGCCGACGAATCCGCCGACGCCACCGGCCACCAGACCGATCACCAGGGCGCCGGCGACGAGCGCCGCGATCAATCCGCCACGGGACTTCTTCTTGGGGCCCTGCGGCTCCGGCAGTGGTTGCGGATCACCGAAACCGGTTCCCGGCCCAGACGGACCCGCCGGGCCCGATCCGGCCCCGTACGCGCCGAGCGGTTCGGTGCCGTGCGCACCGGAAGGCGCCGAACCGTAGGGCTGAGCTCCGTAGGGATCAGTGCCGAATGATTGTGTCGGCGTCGTACCCTCACCGAAACCCGGTGTCTGCGACCGCGATTCCGGGTTCGATCCGGAGCTGTCGCCGTAGGTGGAGGTCCGTTCCCACGGCGCCGAGCCCGACGAGCCGTAGTGGGGTGACCCGTACTGGGGAGAGCCGTATTGGGGTGAACTATAAGTGGGGATGGGGCCGGTCGAGGGACCGGGCGAATATCCGGGCGCACCCGACTCCTGGCCCGGACGGCCATAGGCTCCCGTCCACCCGGACTCACCGGAGTTCGGCGCGTCACCGGGGTTCTGCGCGTCATCACCGTACGGCCCGCGGTGCGAACCTCCACCCGTCATCGTCGTCCCCACATCTTTCGTCGAGAATCCCTGCCGGCGGGCGCATGTCCGCCAGTCCTGTCGTCGGCACCGGTCCTGTGTCGCTCGCCGTGGTTGTCACCGCGGGTGTCCGTCACCGTTGTCGTGGCGCAGACAACCCTAGGCGATCAAGTACCTGGCCTGCGCGCGAACACCGTCCTGAGCATCGCAGTCGAGTCATCTCTCTACTGACGAACCACCTGCGGCGTTGGTTCCATCGGCGCCGGATGCCCCGGCAATGTCATTCGGATGACTGCTCCGCCGAGGTGTGACTGTTCGGCACGTACCGTGCCACCCATGCGGACCACCACCTGACGCACGATCGCCAGCCCGAGTCCCGACCCGGGCATCGACCGCGACTGAGTGGCCCGGTAGAAACGCTCGAACACCAGCGCCCGGTCCTCCTCCGGAATGCCGGGGCCCGCGTCGGCGACGGACAGTTCGGCGGTGGTGGGGTTCAGCTGGGTGAGCGTGACCTCCACCGTGCGTCCGCGCGGCGACCACTTGGCGGCATTGTCGAGCACGTTGAGCACCGCACGCGCGAGGCCGTGCTGATCGCCGAAGACGAACCACGGCATCAGCGTCGTGGTGAATTCCACATCCGATCGGCGACGCCGCACCCGCTCGAGCGCGCCGGAGACCACCTCACCGAGGTCGATCTCCTCGTGCACCACCTCGGGCGCATCCTCGCGTGCGAGGTCGACGAGATCGCCCACGAGCGTTGACAGTTCGCCGATCTGGGCCATCACGTCCGAGCGCAGTTCCACCATGTCGGCGGCGGGCACCGGTGGCGCCCCGGGTTCGCTCGAGGCGATCAGCAGTTCGAGATTGGTACGCAGCGACGTCAACGGCGTACGCAACTCGTGCCCGGCGTCGGCGACCAATCTCGCCTGCTGGTCCCGCGATTCGGCGAGCGCACGCAGCATCGTGTTGAAACTCTCGGTCAGACGTGCCAGCTCGTCGTTGCCGGTGACCGGGATCGGCGTGAGGTCCTGGGTGCGGGCCACCCGTTCGGTGGCCCGCGTGAGTCTGGCAACGGGTCTCAACCCCGCTCGGGCCACGGTCATGCCGGCCAGCGCCGCGAGAGCCACCCCTCCGCAGCCGACCACGAAGAGCACCCAGGCCAGCCGTTTGAGGGTGCGATCGGTATGCAGCAATGACTGCGCCAGGATCAGCGTGCTGCCGTCGTCGAGTTTGCGCGCGAGCACCCGCTGGTTGTTGATGGTCCGCAGGCTCTGCGCGTTGTTGCCCGGCCGCGTCGGCGACATCGCCACCGACCGCTCGGCATCACCGAACGGCACCTCACCGACGGTCAGCGCGACGCCGTCCGGGCGGACGAGACCGATGGAGATGCTGGTGGAGAACACGGTTCCGGTCAGCAGCGCCGCCGGACGCTGGTTGATCGTGCCGTTCTTGGCCAGCAACGTCATCCCGTCGGCACGACTCTCCAGCCCGGTGTCGATCTCGTTGTACATCGCGCGGTAGACGACGAAGTAGGCGGCCGCAGCCATCAGACTCACCGCGAGCAGCACCACCGTCGCCGAGAGCAGTGTCACGCGCACTCGCAGGGAGACCGAGCGCGTCAACGGCATCGGCGCGCGCATCTCGCGCTCGCCGTGTTTGCGCAGGCGGAACCACCGACGCGCGGCGCCCCGACGAATCCGCAGGGGCATCGAGCTGCCGGGGTTCATCGCCGACGCGTGCGGAGTCGTCACGTGCGGAGTCGACGCATCCAGGGGTGACGTCGGTGTGTCCGACGTGGTGTGTCCCTCGGTGAAGGGCGACGGCGATGCGGAATCCGTCTCGGCGCCCACCGGGGAATGTCCGGGGTTGGCCACTACGGCGGCGTCTCCCGAAGCACGTATCCGACGCCGCGCACGGTGTGGATCAGGCGGGTCTCCCCGTCGGCCTCGGTCTTGCGCCGCAGGTAGCCGACGTAGACCTCGAGGGCATTACCGGAGGTCGGGAAGTCGTAGCCCCACACCTCTTCGAGGATCCGGCTGCGCGAGAGCACCCGCCGCGGATTGGCCATCAGCATTTCCAGCAGCGCGAACTCGGTGCGCGTCAGACTGATCTGGCGTTCGCCGCGGTAGACGTCGCGGGTCACCGGGTCGAGTGAGAGATCCGCGAACGTCAGGGTCTCCGAGTCGGCGCCGTCCTCGGGGGCCGCGCGACGCAGCAGGGCACGCAGACGCGCGAGGAGTTCCTCCATCGCGAACGGCTTGGGCAGGTAGTCGTCGGCTCCGGCGTCGAGGCCGGCCACCCGCTCGGACACCGAATCGCGTGCGGTGAGCACCAGAATCGGCAGGTCATCACCGGTGGAACGCAATCGCCGGCATACCTCCAGGCCGTCGAGGCGCGGCATCATCACATCGAGGATGGCGACGTCGGGTCGCTCGGCAACCACCTTCTCCAACGCTTCGATGCCGTCACCTGCGGTGTCGACGGTGTAGCCGTTGAAGGTGAGCGATCGGCGCAACGACTCACGCACGGCCCGATCGTCATCGACCACGAGTATTCGCATGGGTACTAGTTTTATCCACAACTACTGAGAGGTGTCTGAGCAACGCGCAGGTCGTGCGAACTTTCGGCCGAGCGTAGGACCCCGAAGAAAAGCGGCCGGTGACCAAGAGGTCACCGGCCGCTTCAGAATTCAGTGTCCTAGGAGGAACCGAACAGTGTGCCGATCGCCGACAAAGTGGTGCCGATGTTCTGGATGAAGTACTGGGCGGACTGCTCGATGATTTCGAGAATGTTCATGTTCTTAGACCTCACGCGTCGGATTCACTGTACGAGCCTGGAGTCTACCGAGCGGTTTAGCTGAGCGCACCCTTCGCAAAGAACCTTTCTGGCCGTGGCCCGCACCTCAGCTCAATGGGACCGGTGCAGCCCGCACATCTACCGACCACCCGTGTGAGGCCAAGTTGATTGCGGTGTAACCGCGGCATTCAGGTCGCGAAACACGCGGTACCGACGCTGGGACGGTGAGCCCGCCGAGTACTTCGCCGTCGACCACCGCATCGCTGTGCGCCTATTGCGGGGTGGGCTGCGGACTCGATCTGACGGTGTCCGGCGAATCGGACGAGCCGATGCGGGTGCTCAAGAGCACGGGGCGCAAGGATCACCCGACGAATTTCGGTCGGCTGTGCACCAAGGGCTCCACCACCGCCGACATGCTGAACTCCGGCGGCCGGCTGACCGCCCCGCTGGTGCGTTCTTCCCGCGACGCCGAGCCGCACCCCGCCGACCTCGACGACGTTCTCCTCGACACCGCCGGCCGGCTGCGCGCCATCATCGACGAGCACGGCCCCGACGCGGTGGCCCTGTACGTGTCCGGTCAGATGTCGATGGAGGCGCAGTACCTCAGCAACAAGCTCGCCAAGGGCTTCATCGGCACCAACCAGATCGAGTCCAACTCGCGCCTCTGCATGGCCAGCGCCGGCACCGGCTACAAGCAGTCACTCGGCGCCGACGGCCCACCGGGCTCCTACCAGGATTTCGACACCGCCGACGTCTTCTTCGTCATCGGCGCGAACATGGCCGACTGCCACCCGATCCTGTTCCTGCGGATGATGGACCGCGTCAAGGCCGGCGCCACCCTCATCGTCGCCGACCCGCGACGCACCGCCACCGCCGACAAAGCCGACCTGTACCTACCCGTCCGCTCCGGCACCGACCTCGCACTGCTCAACGGAATCCTTCATCTGCTGATCGTCGGCGGCCATCTCGACGAGGAGTTCATCGCCGAGTTCACCGATGGCTTCGAGCAGATGCCGTCCTTCGCCGAGCAGTACCCACCGGAGCGAGTGGCCGAGATCTGCGGGATCGACGAGAAGGACCTGCGGGCCGCGGCGGCGTTGATCGGCACTGCCGGCAACTGGATGAGTTGCTGGACGATGGGTCTCAACCAGTCGACGCACGGAACGTGGAACACCAACGCGCTGATCAATCTTCACCTCGCCACCGGCGCGATCTGCCGACTCGGCAGCGGGCCGTTCTCGCTGACCGGTCAGCCCAACGCCATGGGTGGCCGCGAGATGGGTTACATGGGACCAGGATTGCCCGGTCAGCGGGCCGTCACCTCCGACGAGGACCGCGCATTCGTCGAAGAGCAATGGCACCTGCCCGCCGGAACCCTGCGCACCGACGTCGGCGGCGGCACCATCGACATGTTCTCCCGCATGGCCGACGGGCAGATCAAGGCGTGCTGGATCATCTGCACCAATCCCGTTGCCTCGGTGGCCAATCGGAGCACCGTCATCGACGGGCTCCGCCGCGCCGAGCTCGTCGTCACCCAGGACGCCTTCACCGCCACCGAGACCAACGCCTACGCCGACGTCGTCCTGCCCGCCGCCCTGTGGAGCGAATCCACCGGCACCATGGTCAACTCCGAACGCAACATCACCCTGTTCTCCCCGGCCATGCCGGCACCCGGTCAGGCGCTACCGGACTGGCAGATCATCGCCCGGATCGCTTGCGCCATGGGATATTCCGATGCCTTCACCTACGACAGCGCCGAGGAGATCTTCGACGAGATCCGCCGTTTTCACAACCCGCGCACCGGCTACGACCTCCGGGGTGTCACCTACGAGCGGCTGCGCCGCTCCCCCATCCAATGGCCGTGCCCGCCGGAGGACACCGACACCGACGGGCGACACCCCGTCCGCTACCTCAACGACGGTCACAGCCAGACGCTGCACCAGTTCGACGACGGCACCCGCCCGCGGTTGGCCTTTGCCACACCGACGCGTCGCGCACAATTCTTCGCGCGGCCGCACGTCGATCCGGCGGAGATGCCCGACGACGACTATCCGATCCTGCTCAACACCGGGCGCCTCCCACACCAGTGGCACACGCTGACCAAGACCGGGCGGGTCGCCAAGCTGAACAAGCTCGCGCCCGGACCGTTCGTCGAGATCCACCCCGATGATGCTGCCCGGCTGGCGATTTCCGACACCGACCGTGTCGAGGTGGCCTCCCGACGCGGGCGTGCGGTACTGCCCGCGCAGGTGTCCGACCGCGTCCGCCCGGGCAGCGTCTTCGTCCCCTTTCACTGGAATGACCTCTGGGGTGAGCACCTCGCGATCAACGCGGTCACCTCCGATGCCATCGACCCCGCCTCCCAGCAACCGGAGTTCAAGGTGTGCGCCGTCGCCCTCACCAGAGTCTGTGTCGCCGAACCGCCGTCGACAGCGCCTTCGGTCCCGGCGACAGCGCCCGCCACCGCGCCGACCGCGCCTGCTATCCCGGCGACGGCGCTCGCCACCGCGCCGACCGCGCTTGTGGACTCGCTCGCGGCGGCCCTCGGAGTTTCCGCGATCACCACTCCGTCTTTCACCGATTCCGAACGGACCTATCTCGCCGGTCTCGTGGCCGGACTCCGCGCGGCACCGCCCCACGACGCGGTGCCGACCCTGCCCGCGAGCGCGCCGCTCACGGCGAACACCTTGGCCTTTGTCAACGGAGTACTGGCCGGGATGTTCTCACGCGCGGCCCGCGCCAACCCGGATGCCGATGCGAGATCCGTCGAGGCGCCGGCGCCGTCACGCGCAGCGATCAGCGTCCTGTGGGCGTCGCAGATGGGCAACGCCGAAGACTTCGCCGAGGCCGTGGCCGCACGTCTACGCGAGGGCGGACATCCGGTGACGGCCACCGCGATGGACGAGTGCGATCCGAGTACCTTGTCCGGCACCGCACTGTTCGTCACGGCGACCACCGGCGACGGTGAAGCACCGGACAACGGCACCGGCTTCTGGGAGCGACTGAACGCCGACGACGCGCCCGCACTCGACGAATTAGCCTATTCGGTACTGGCTTTCGGCGATTCCAGTTATGACGACTTCTGCGGCCACGGACGCAGACTCGACGAAAGGCTCGCCGAGCTCGGGGCGACGCGCCTGACCGACCGGGTGGACTGCGAGCCGGACTTCGAGGAGCCCGCCGGGGTGTGGCTCGAGCGCGTTCTCACCCGTCTCACTCCCGAGGCCCCGACGCCCACCGACGTCACCGCCGCACGCGTCGAGGTTCGCGAACCCTCCGCGCAGGTCAGTTCGCCCGGGTATTCACGCAAGAAGCCATTGCGTACCAGCCTGATCCACAACAGACGATTGAACACCTCCGGCTCGGCGAAGGATGTGCGCAACTTCGCCTTCCACCTTCCGCCGGGCACCCTGGATTATCGGGCCGGCGATGCGCTCGGCGTCTACCCACGCAACAGCGAGAGCCTGGTCGACGAGTGGTTGCACCACACCCGCCTCGACCCGCAGGCCAGAGTCGAGATCCCCGACGGCCCAACGAGTCCGGGTGGGACGACCACCCTCGGTAAGGCCCTTCGTGACCATCTCGAGATCGCTCGCCTCACACCCGATCTCGTCCGGTTCATGGCCGAACGCAGCGGCGATCAGGCATTGTCCACACTCTCAGCACCTGGCAACAAGGAGGAGTTCGGTGCATGGTCGTGGGGACGACAATCGGTCGACGTGCTGGCGACAACCCGCGTCGACGCCGACCCGCAGGAATGGGTCGACCACATCAAACCCCTTGCACCACGCTCGTACTCGATCTCGTCCTCACCCCTGACCGCACCGGGCGAAGTCCACCTGACGGTGTCCGCGGTGCGCTACAACGTGCACGGCATCCCACGGCAGGGCGTGTGTTCGACCTTCCTCGCCGACCACGCCGAGAGCGCCGAGGTGGGCGTCTTCGTGACGCCCACCAACCACTTTCGCCCGCCCGCCGACCCCGACACCCCGATGATCATGATCGGACCCGGCACCGGGATCGCACCATTTCGCGCATTCCTCCACGAGCGGCGTGCACTCGGGCACGGTGGGCGCAACTGGTTGTTCTTCGGAGAACAACACAGCGCCACCGACTTCTACTATCGCGACGAGCTCACCGACATGCTCTCCGACGGCCTGCTGACCCGCCTCGACGTCGCCTTCTCCCGCGATCAGGACCGCAAGATCTACGTGCAGGACCGCATCGCCGAACACGGCGCCGAGCTCTACCGATGGCTGCACGACGGTGCTCACATCTATGTGTGCGGTGACGCGAGCCGAATGGCCCGCGACGTCGACGCAACGCTGAAAGGTGTTGTCGCCCAGTACGGAAAGCTGTCGGAGAAGAGCGCCGAGCAGTACGTCAAGGCGCTCGCCGCCGACAAGCGGTATGTGCGCGACGTGTACTGACCGAGCGGAGATCACGGGCCGGCATCCCGCGGATCGTGCACAGAGGTGAATTCACCCCACCGTAATGGCCGTTTAACTATAGAGAATTGGCTCTTTGCCACACTCGCCGGATGACCACAGACATCACCGTGCCGTCGGAGGGACCCGCCCGCCCAACCCGGGGCGCCTGGTATACCTCGCTGTTCACCTGGCTGATCGTGGCGATCATCGCCGGTATCGTCCTCGGAGCACTGTGGCCCGATGCCGGATCGGCGCTCAAACCCCTGGCAGATGGGTTCATCAAGCTCATCAAGATGCTCATCGCGCCCATCATCTTCTGCACCGTCGTGCTCGGGATCGCTCACGTCGGTGACCTGAAGTCGGTGGGCCGCATCGGCGTCAAGGCACTCATCTACTTCGAGGTGGTCACCACCTTCGCGTTGATCTTCGGCCTGGCGGTGGGCAACATCGTCAAGCCCGGCAGCGGATTCAGCATCGACCCGCAAACCCTGGCCACCGGCGCCGACGCGGTCGCGAAGTCAACCGGCAACAGCGAGCTGCCGCACACGGTCGAGTTCCTCATGAACATCATTCCCACGTCGGTGATCTCGGCGTTCGCGGAGAACGAGCTCCTGCAGGTGTTGTTCTTCGCCGTGTTGTTCGGGCTGGCCCTGGCGAAACTGGGTTCCAAGGTCCCCGTCGTCGTCTCGTTCGTGGACCAGTCCAGCCACGTCTTCTTCCTGATCATCGGCTGGATCATGAAACTCGCGCCGGTCGGCGCCTTCGGCGCGATGGCCTATATCGTCGGCCAATACGGACTGTCGTCACTGGCGAGCTACGGAAAGCTCATCGCGTGCTGCTACCTCGCCGCGGTGCTGTTCATCCTCGTGCTGGCTGCGGTCGTTCGCGTCTTTGCGGGGGTGAATCTCTGGAAGTTCCTGCGCTACATCAAGGATGAACTGTTCATCGCGCTCGGCACCGCCTCCACCGAGGTCGTGTTGCCGCGCATCATGACCAAACTGACCTACGCCGGATGTTCGCGGACCACCACCGGACTCGTGGTGCCCACCGGCTACTCGTTCAACCTCGACGGAGCCACACTCTACCTGTCGATCTGCGTGCTGTTCCTCGCGCAAGCACTCGGTGTGAATCTCAGCCTCGGCGAACAACTGACGGCCGTCCTCGTCCTCATGCTGACCTCCAAGGGCATGGCCGGGGTGCCGGGGTCGTCGTTTCTCGCTCTGTCAGCGACGGTGACCGCCATCGGCCACGGCAGCATTCCCGTCGCGGCGGTGGCCCTTCTGCTCGGTGCCGACCGCATCATGGATTCGATGCGCGTGTCGGTGAATCTGCTCGGCAACTGCGTGGCCACCTTCGTCGTCGCCAATTGGGAAGGCCAACTGGACAAGGAACGGATGCGACTCGTCCTCGACGGCCGTCCGGTGCCCGCGCTCGAGGACATCGACGCCATGTCCGGACAGGTGGAGTTGCTTGCCGAGGAGGAGGCCATGCCCGAGGTGGCTGCGCAGGACGTGGCGAAAGGCTGACGCGGGCCGGCGAGTCGCCGTTACGCCCACACCACGATGTGCCCGTCACGATCCTCGGCACGGTAGACCTCGATCGTTCCGATACCCGCTGTGGCGCATCCACCGTCGGCGAAGCCGAATGCGTACTGGTGGAGCGGGCAGACGATGGTGCCGAGGTCGAACTGTCCGTCGGCGAGCGGGCCGCCCTTGTGCGGGCAGACCGCAGAGGTGGCGCGCAGCGTGCCGTCGGTCATCCGGAACACCGCTATCTGCTTGTCGCCGAGCACATATGCGCGACCTTCCCCGAGTGCGAGGTCGGCCATCTCGCCGATCTCCACCGGTTCTGCGGTGACGGACTCGGGACTGACGGGCTCGGAGCCTCGGCGCTCGACCGCGGTCACCGGACCGGCACCTGCGGCAGCGGCAACAACGGCAGGGCGGAGGAGAACTGGGCGGGCGACTTCGGCTCGTCGCGGTCGAGCCACGGGTCGACGTAGCCGGCGACGGCCTCGTCGATACGTTCCTGAAAACCCGCGACGAGGTCGTCACGATCGTCGACGAGGATCGCGCGCAGTTCGTCGATCCCGATCCGCGGCACCCACACATAGGTGCGTTCGAGCCACTTGGCGTTCTCCCGGTAGTACTGGATGAAGATGCCGCACAGTCGGATCACCTCCTCCGGGGAGTCGGCGGTGGCCAGCAGATCACCCTTGCGAATGTGCGCGCCGGCCGCGCCGCCGACGTAGATCTCCCAGAGTCCGTTGCCGATGGCCACCACCCCGAAGTCCTTGCACAGTGCCTCCGCACAGTTGCGGGGGCATCCGGTGACCGCGAGTTTGAGCTTGGCCGGCGATTCCAGTCCCTGATATCGCGACTCGATGGCGATCCCCAGCGCCGTCGAGTCACCGAGGCCGAACCGGCAGTAGTCGGTGCCCACACAGGTTTTCACCGTCCGGAAGCTCTTGCCGTAGGCATACCCCGACGGCATGCCGAGATCGGCCCACACCTTGGGGAGGTCTTCCTTGGTGACACCCAGCAGATCGAGCCGTTGACCGCCGGTCGCCTTGATCATCGGGATGTCGTATTTCTCTGCGACATCGGCGATCCGGCGCAGCTGTTGCGGCGAGGTGACCCCGCCCTTCATCTGCGGCACCACCGAGAACGTGCCGTCGCGTTGGATGTTCGCGTGCACCCTGTCGTTGACGAACAGCGCGCCCGGTTCACGCTGCCAGTCGGCTCCCCACACCACCCGCAGCAACGACGCCAACGGCATTTTCGCCGTCGCGTCTTCCCCGTCGGGTGCGAGCGCGGCGAACACCGCGCTGACCGACCGCAGATCCTGGCGCCGGATCGCCTCGATCAGTTCGGGTTTCGCCAACGGGATGCACGGGACGTACCAGTCGGCGGAGGCATCGGAGGTCAATGCGTCACCGGCCGCGACCTCGACGACGTCGGCGACGAGCCCCTTGCACGAGCCGCACCCCTTGCCTGCGCGGGTGGCCGCACACACCTCGGCGACGCTGGTGGCACCGCCGCGGACGCACGCCACGAGATCACCCTTGGTGACGCCGTTGCAGTTGCACACCTGCGCGTCGTCGGACAGCTCCGCGGCACCTGTTGCCGCACTGGGTGTTCCCATGTCGAACAGCATCGAGATGCGTTCGGCGGGTAGCGGTACCTTCTCGTCGAAGGCCTGGGTGAGGAAGCCGACCTTGGACACGTCGCCGAGGAGCATCGCGCCGATGAGTTTGTCATCGCGCACCACCACCGACTTGTAGATGCCGTTGCGCGGTTCGTAGAACTGGACGAACTCGTCGTCCTCACGTTCCGGGCCCTTGACACCCATCGCCGCGACGTCCACGCCCGCCACCTTCAGCTTGGTGGTCAGGCGTGAACCGTGGTACTCCGCATGCGGGTCGGCGCCGGTGAGTACATCGGCGAGGACCGCCGCTTGTTCCCATAGTGGCGCGACCAGGCCGTACACCTCGCTGCGGTGCTGCGCGCACTCACCGACGGCGTAGATGAATGCCTCATCCTCACAACGCATCTGGTCGTCGACGACGATCCCGCGTTCGACGACCAGCCCGGCGCCGCGCGCCAGTTCGACGTTGGCGCGGATGCCCGCGGTCACCACGATCATGTCGGCGGGCAGGGTGTCACCATCGGTGAACTGCACGCCCGCAACGGTTCCGGTGTCGGTGCGCAGAACTGCGGTGGTGCGTTTGCCGGTGTGCACGCCCACCCCAAGTGCTTCGATGGTGTTGCGCAGGACTTTTCCGCCGCGTTCGTCGAGTTGCTGGTTCATCAGGTGTCCGGGTGAGTGCACCACGTCCACCGCGACGCCCTGGGCGCTCAGGCCGTGGGCGGCTTCGAGCCCGAGGAGCCCACCACCGATGACCACCGCGCGCAGGTGATCACGCGAGGTGGCCATCTGCAGCATGCCGTTGGTGTCGGCGATCGTGCGGAATCCGAAAACCCCTCGCGCCAACCGGCCGTCGGGTTCGCGGAGTCCGTCCATGTTCGGGAAGAAGGTGTGCGATCCGGTCGCGATGATCAGTACGTCGAAGCCGATGACCGTGCCGCTCTCGCAGGTGACGGTCTTGGCGAAGCGATCCACCGCGACCGCGCGGTCGCCGGCGTGCAGGATGACGCCGTTGTCGGCGTACCACGACATCGGGTTCAGCATGAGGTCTTCGTCATCGACGGTGCTCTCCCCGGCGAGCACGTGCGACAGCATGATCCGGTTGTAGTTGCCGTACGGCTCGTCGCCGATCATGGTGAGCGAGAACTGCTCACCGCCGCCGCGTGCCAGGATCTCCTCGACCGTACGAGCGCCGGCCATGCCGTTGCCGACGACGACGAGGCGACGCGTCGCGACCGCACCCTCATCTCCCGGCACCTGGTCCGCCATCAGATGAGCACCATGCCGAAGTCGATGACGACCTCGCCCACGCATCCTTCGGGGGCGGCGAGCAGCAGTTCGAGGGTTGAATCCGGGTCGACGTCCTGCACCACCCGCAGCGGCACGTTGACCGCACCCCGTGCGCCCATCGGGAAAATCCGCATCGGCGCGCCGTCACGCATGAGGGTCACCGAGATCAGTTCGCCGGAGCTGTTGCCGCCGCGAAAGTACAACGGCTGCGCGGTCAGTCCGGAGGGCACCACATACGACAGCCCCGGATCGATCGGCGCGGGCTTGGCGAGTCCGGAGCCGGTGAACGCGAAGACGCCCTGAAGGAAGTGCGGGGTACTGGCCATGGGGCCACTATCCCGACGCCGCGTGAAATACGACTTGCTGCCGTGTTACGAGGGCGTTGTCAGGCGCTCACGTCCCGACCTGGCGGCCGGGAGGTCTCGGGCTAGGAAGATCGCAGCCACGGCTGTGTTCAAGATCTGGACACTGTCGAGCACGACCGGTGCGGATCTCACAGTCGGCCGGCGGCACGGTGAGGAATCGGCAATGAGCGGTATCCCGCAGGTAACAGAACCAAACCGGTATCTGACATACCGGTTTGGGATTCTCATGGTCGATCGCAGCTCGAGCAACGGGGCCAAGCAGTGGTCGTCTGTGAAAACCCTGCAGAACTGGAGACACCCAATGTCCATCAACTTCACAATGTCCTCGGAGCAGCGCAAACTGCAGCACGAGGTTCGCGAATTCGCCGAGAACGTACTGGCACCCGTCATCGTCGAAGCCGACGCGGAGCCCGATCCGCTCAAGGGATTTCAACTGACCAAGCCTGCGTACATCGAGGCCTATCGGGCCGGGATTGCCATGTGCATGCTGCCCACCGAGTACGGCGGAGGCGGCGTGTCCTGCGTTGACCTGGTCATCGCCGCAGAAGAGATCTGCGTAGTCGATCCCGGCTTCGCCTGCACGGTGCTGTGTAACGGATTGGGACTGATGCCGATTGCCTGGTACGGCAGCGATGAACAGAAGGAGAAGTTCCTCACTGCGGCGACATCCGATCCGACCGGCGAGTACCTCGGCGGGTGGACAGCCAGCGAGCCGCCCGGCAACCCCGCCGGCACAGCGAACTTCGATATCCAGCTGCCGCGACCGGCCGGGGTGGGGCTCACCGCGGTGCGCGACGGTGACGACTACCTTGTCAACGGCCGCAAGTACTGGCCGTCTTCTGCCGGATGGGACGAACAGGGCACCAATGCCGGGACACTCATCGTCCGCACCGATTCGGAGAAGGGCGGAACCGAGGGTTTGTCCGCCCTGATCCTCGAGCGCAACACACCGGGTGTCAGCTACCGTCATCTCGACAAGATCGGCCATCGACTCGCCTCCAACGCCGAGATCGTCTTCGACAATGCGCGAATCCCCGCCGCCAATCTTCTGCCCGGCGCGGCGGGGAACGGCGATCTGGTCATCAACCGCAACTTCGCCTGGTCCGGTCCGGTGGCAGCCATCGCGGCCGTCGGAATGGCCCGCGCCGCATACGAAACCGCTCTGAACTGGGCCAAGACGAACACCGCAGGTGGACTCAAGCCGATCATCGGCTTCCAGAACGTCGGCTACGTGCTCGGTGACGTGGCATCGAAGATTGAGATGGCACGTTCATTCTCGTGGCGGGCTGCCGACTACCTCGACAAGCACGAACAGCATGCGGAGCTGGTCGGGGCCATGAACAAGATCCAGGTCACCGAGCTGATGTTCGACTGCGTCTACAAATGCATGCAGATCGTGGGCGTCAACAGCCTGGAGACGAAGAACGGATTCGGAAAACTGTTGCGCGAAGCCGCGGTCCTGCCGATCTACGACGGCGGCAACATGGGCATGCAGCGTCGACGTGTCCACGGCATCATCGCAGATCCCGCCTTCAACCCGCGCGCCATCATGGAGGACGAATACGTGCAGTTCGACAAGCACCACGAAAGCATCGGCACCATCGCCGGCTGACGCGGACGAGGGTGTGGCTCGATCAGTCCGTAACAGATGCGGCCACACCCTCACTCGCGCGAACCGCGGCAACCGTTGAAGGCCGGTACGATCGGTGAACACGTTGCCGCTGGAGGCCACCATGAAGCACACGAGCCACGCCGACTACGCCCTGAGGGTGCTGCTGTACCTGCGTGTCGCGCCCGAACAGCGCGGATCAGTCGCCGAAATCGCAGCGGCTCACCGTATTTCGCGCAACCACCTGGACAAGGTGGTACAGAAGTTGGCCGGGGCCGACATTGTGGAGACGACGCGCGGCCGGGGCGGCGGAGTGCATCTGGTGCGAGATCCGTCCACGATCACGGTGGGTCAGGTCATGCGAATCATGGAGTCCGACTTCGCCGTTGTGGAGTGCCTCGGACCGGTCCGCTACTGCCGGATCGCCGGGGTGTGCGGGGCTCGAAATGTCTTCGCCCAAGCTCTCGATGCGTATTTCGAGGTCCTCGATCAAGCCACGCTGGAAGATATCGCCACCAATGATTACGGCTTGCTGGGAGCACTCGGCATGACGCACAGTGGCCCCCCGGTCGCATGACCGCTTGACCGAGGCGTCATCGGGCCTGCTCCCCGGCCCGTCTGCTCGGCTAGCTGCCGTCCGTGTTGTGCTGGCTTCCTTCGGAGGTAGTAAGTGGCTATCGGGTTCGACCTGACACAGAAGCAACAGCGGCTGAAAGCGCGTGCGCGCGAATTCGCCATCGACGTGCTGCGTCCTGCTGCCGAGCGCGCCGACGCGATCGGCGATCCGCATGAGGCGTTCCGCGCGATGCAGCCGATTTATCGGCTCGCCGCAGAGAACGGCTTCACCACAATGTTTCTGCCTCGCCAGTACGGCGGTGGTGGCGCAAGTAACGTCGATTTCCTCATCGCGATCGAAGAACTCTGCGCCGCCGACCCAGGATTCCCCACGATTCTGCTCGTCAACGGACTCTCGCTCATGCCGATCTTGTGGCTCGGTACCGAAGAACAACGCGAACGCTGGATTACCAAGGCCGCCGAGGACACGACCGGCACTTTCCTCGCCGGCTGGGTCGTCAGCGAACGCGGCGGCACCGCCAACTTCGACCATCCGAATCCCATGGCAGGCATACAACTTCTCGCTGAACACAAACCACGCCGTGGCGAGTTTGTGGTGAACGGCGAGAAACACTGGCCCGCCAACGCCGGAGGATGGGACCTTCGAGGTGCCGACATCAATGTGTGTGTCGCACGCACCGATACCACCCGCGGCGCCGTCGACGCACTCGGTGCCTTCGTCGTCGAGCGCGGCACCGCAGGCATCACTTACGAGGTCATCGACAAGATGGCTCATCGCACATGCCAGAACGTCACCATGACCTTTCGCGACGCTCATATCCCCGAAGAGAACATGCTGACCGGCACCCAGGGAGACCTGCTCATACATCGCAACTTCACTTGGTCGGCACCCATCGCGAGTATCGCCGCAGTGGCCGTAGCGCGCAGCGCATACGACTTCACACTCAAGTGGGCGAGGACCTACACCGGCGGCGGGACCGCGCCCATCATCCATCATCAAGCAGTGGGCAACCTTCTCACCGAAATCGCAGCCCGCATCGAAGCCGGCCGATACTTCAGCTGGAAGACCGCCCACTACATGGACACCCATCCCGGGCAAGGCCATGCCATCGCCGGAATGAACAAGACCTACTGCGGCGACCTGATGCAAAGCGTGGTCTACGACTGCATGCGCGTGGTCGGCGTCAACGCACTCGACCGCCGCTTTCCGCTGGCCAAGCTCTACCGTGAAGCCATCGTCTTCCCTCTCTACGACGCCGGAAACCTCGCGATGCAACGCCGTCGAGCTTGGGGTGTGATGACCGACCCGGCATTCTCACCCGACACTTTCGCGGACAACAAATCACTTGAATTCACCAGGAATATGCAAGGATTCGGTACGCGCACGTCAGCTGACTGACCCATTGGCCCCGCTGCACCGCTCTCGCAGCGGGCTACCGTCTCCTAGGGAGAGGGCCCGGTCGCGGGCCAGCAGGAAGAACGGGATCGCGGTGGCGATGCCGACGCCGAAGGTCAGTACCACCGAGGCGATCCACCACCGCAGGATGCTCAGCCGTCGCGCCTCGGCGAACGCCCAGAGGTGAAAGCCCAGCACGACGTAGCCGAGATCGACCATCGCGAACCGGCCCGGGGTGGTCTTGAGGATGTCCCCGACGAAGAAGTCCTTCGCCGACGACGCCCCGTTGCGCGCCACATACGGCAGCGCAATCGCATTCTGGGTGAAGAACGACGCGATGAACACCGCGAGCAGGGATCGGCGATACCAGACCGGCCGCGGGGATTCGATTGCCGCGGTCATCGTTTGCGCCATCCCGCCGCGCCGACCATGTCGGGGATACGGGTGAACTTCACGCGCGGGCGGCCCTGCTCCTCGCCGCGGCGCCGTTCGATGCGGTCGATGGCGCGCATGCCGCGGTAGCCGATGACGTGGCGGGTTCGCTTGCGCAACAACGCTCCGAACTCCTCGGCCGCGCGCCCGGATCGGGGCAGGACACCCGCGACGGCGTCGTCGATGAAGTCCTCCACGGTGCGTTGCGCGCACATCTTGTTGGCACCGATACCACCACTCGGGCCGCGCTTGGCCCACCCCAGGACATACACGCCCGGGATGACCTGCCCGTGCTCATCGAGCATCCGGCCCTCGTCGTTGGGGAACACGCCACGCGTGTCGTCGAAGGGCAGTCCAGCGATCGGCACCGACCGATACCCGATGGAGCGCACCGCGAGATCGGCAGCGATGCGACGGGTGTGCGATCCGGTTCGGACGTCGACGGCCTCGACCTGCGTCTGGCCGAGGATGCGCTCCGGGGCGGAGTGGAAGAGGAACACGATGCGACGGTGCTGCGGGTCGGCGGGACCGGTGAAGTCCGGCAATTCGGCGTCGGGATCGTCGTGGACGACGACCTCCACACCCGGAATCGTCGACAACGCACGGTATTCGGCCGAGGTGTAGGCCGCCGACGCCTGATCACGACGGCCGAGCACGACGACCTCGTGGACGTTCTGCTCCTCGAGGATGCGCAGCGCACGGTCGGCGATGTCGGTGGTGGCCAACAACTCCGGCGGCGAGATGAGGATACGGGCGACGTCGAGAGCGACGTTGCCGGTGCCGACGATGACGGCCCGGCCGGTCGCGGTGTGATCGCGACGGATCGGGGGTGCGGCGTCAGCGCCGGGCACCGCGTTGTACCACGCAACGAGTTCGGTCGCCGACGTCGAGCCGGCAAGCTCCTCACCCGGAATCCCCAGGCGCCGTGACTCACTCGCGCCGACGGCATAGAACACGGCGTCGAAATGGTCCGCGAGTTCGGCGGGGGTGATCTGCCCCGGCGCCTCCCCCACCTCGACGTTGGTGGCCATGGTGACGCGGGGATCGCGGTAGAGCAGGTCAAAGCCGCGCAACACACCCTTGGTACCCGGATGGTCGGGGGCCACGCCGGCACGCACGAGACCGCCGGGGGTGGGCAGCTTGTCGATGACGGTCACCTGTGCCTCGGTGCGGTCGAGCAGGGTCCGCAGGGCGTAACCACCCGACGGTCCGGTGCCGACCAACGCAACGCGCAGTCCCGCAGGAAGTTTCGGGATCTCCGGGTAGACCACGTCCGACCACCCCGAGGTCACGTCGGGGTTGTTCTTGTAGTAGTCGGCGTTGATCTCGACGAAGACCTTGTCGCGGGTGCCGAGCTTGTCGGCGGGGAAAATCGCGTCCACCGGGCAGGCGTCGGCGCAAGCACCACAGTCGATGCAGGCCTGCGGGTCGATGTGCAGGATGTCGGAGGTCCCGAAGCCCCGCTCCTCAGGAGTCGGGTGGATGCAGTTGACCGGACAGACCGACACGCATGCTGCGTCGCTGCAACAGGATTGGGTGATGACAAACATCAGAGCATGTGCACTTTCCGGTAGTAGTGCATCGCCGGGCGGGTCAGCAGGCCCACCTCGTCGAGGAACTCCATCAAATGCGCGCAGCTGCTGCGGATCATCGACTGGAAGTGCGAGTTGTGGTTCATCTCCTCCACGGCACGGTCGGCGTCGAGTCCGGCGTCCTCGAATGCCTTGCGCTGGACCAGGCTCGACACGATCATGTACGCGGCCACCGACACGTACAGCGCACTGAACTGGCGGCGGGCCCAGCTGATGCCCTGCATCGACTCACGCACCTCTTCGCGCGCGAACTTCATGTGCCGCGATTCCTCGAGAACGTGGATCTCGTTGACGGTACGGATGAACGGGAGCACCCGCTCGTCGCGCATGCAGCCGCGCTGGAAGACGTCGAGGACCTCTTCGGCGACGAGGATGCCGGCGTAGGCGACCTCGTTCTTGGCGGTGCCCTTGAAGAACCTGCCGAGCCGACCGACCCACTTGGTGGGCTTGTAGGAGGTGCCGACCATCTTCTCACTCGCCTTGGCGAACATGATCGAGTGGCGGCACTCGTCGGCGATCTCGGTGAGCGCGAACTGGAACTCGGGGCTGTGGTAGGCGCCGAGGTACTGATCGCGGACGACCATTTCCTGCAGGATCATCTCGAACCAGATGCCGATGTTCATGATCGACGCGAACTCGTGGCGGGTGACCGAGATGCGCTGCTCCTCGGTCAGTTCGTCCCAGTAGGCGGTGCCGTAGAGCGACGACCATTCCGGGCTGCAGCCGTACTTCGTCGGGTCCATGGGCAGAGACCAGTCGATCTCGGTCATCGCATTGCGCGACAGCCGGGCGGCAGACGCGAGCAGGCGCGTCGACACCTCGTCGGTTCCCTGGTCGTGCATGCTGACGACGACTCCGTCGTCGTCAGTGGGGGTGTGAGGAGCTGTGCGGTCCATTGCGGCGGTCATGTCGCGGTGCCTCCGTCTCGATCGGGTCTTTCTATGACAACGACTGATGTCATATCAACGCTTGTTGTCAAGATAGCAGTCCCGTGTGACCGGGTAAACAGCTTCGCTACTATACTCACCAGTAAGTTCTGAGTGATACCACGTTCGCGCAGGTCACACCGAGGAGTGCACATGTCTTCCATCTTCATCACCGGCGGTGCGTCGGGCATCGGGCTGGCGACGGCCGAGCGGTTCGAGCGCGAGGGGTGGACCGTCGGCGTCTACGACGTGAACCGGGAAGCACTCGACAAGGTGGCCGCCAATCACCCCGACTTCATCACCGGAATCCTCGACGTCCGCGAACCACAACAGTGGGCCGACGCACTCGCCGCATTCACCGAACACACCGGCGGCACCCTCGACGTCCTCGACAACAACGCGGGCATCCTCGTCGCGGGACGCCTCGACGAGATCACCCCCGAGGCGATCCGCGCGCAGATCGACATCGACGCGCTGGGCGTGACCCTCGGCGCGCAGGCCGCCTACCCGTACCTGAGGAAGACGCCGGGCGCGCACCTGGTCAACATCGCCTCGGCGTCGGCGATCTACGGCCAGCCCGGCATCGCCACCTATTCGGCCACCAAGTTCTACGTCGCCGGCCTCACCGAAGCCCTCGAACTCGAGTGGGAGCACGAGGACATCCGCGTCGTCGGCATCTGGCCGCTGTGGGCCAAGACCGCCCTCGCCGACAACGACGCCAAGTCGACCAAGACCCTCGGGGTGCGCATCACGCCCGAGGAGGTTGCCGAGAAGGTCTACGAGTCGGTGAACCCGAATCGCATCGATCGCCTGCTGCACCGCACCAGCTACTCCGTCGGCACCCAGACGCTGTTCCTCAACAACGCCGCCAAGTTCATCCCGAACTTCCTGAACCGCACCGTCAACAAGCTGATCGCGCAGTAGGCCCGCGCTGGTCGAGGAGCCCCGCGGATGGTCGAGGAGCCCGTTTCCCCGACGGTCGAGGAGCCTTTCCCCCGGATGGTCGAGGAACCCGTTTCCCCGATGGTCGAGGAGCCCCGCGCGAGCGGAGCGAGCCGGAGCGTCTCGAGACCACCGCA
>NZ_JARJDD010000079.1:0-408 GCF_029269935.1 Gordonia sp. N1V | reverse complement strand
TGTCGAGGGTGGCGCGGAAGGTGGTGCCGACGTCGGGGAGTGCGTTGGTGCGTTTGGGGTTCGGTTCGGCTGCCCCGACGGGGGTGTTTTTGCGCCACCAGCATCGTCCGGCCCACGGCCCGTCGCGGTAGATCCCGGTGGTGAATTGTCCGGGTTTGTCGCCGACCATGCGGTTGTGTTTCCCGCAGGCGGGGGCGAGGTCACCGATGTTGGTGAGCCCGCCTTTCGCGTGATCTTTGGTGGCGTGATGGATTTCGACGTGCGCGGCAGGTTGAGTGCACCCGGGAAACGAGCAGTATTCACCACCGTCTTTGGCGAACAGGGCGATCCGTTGTCCTTGACTCGCCAACCGCGCGCGCCCCAAATACAGGGGAAGACTGGTGTGGTCGTCGAACACGGCCAGCCACG
>NZ_JARJDD010000078.1:0-427 GCF_029269935.1 Gordonia sp. N1V | reverse complement strand
CCAGGCGGCTACCGAAGCCGCTTAACCGATGTCCGGCAAACGGGGGTAACCACAGATCCCGTTCGCTCGTTTGAGCTCGGCCACCTCGCGCTTGAGTCGTCGAATCTCCTCGCTATCGGCCTTGGCTGGCGCGCTGGCGGCGCCCGACGGCGCCTTGCGCACCCACTGGCGAACCGTCTCCGCCGAGCCGACTCCGAGCAAATCCGCAGTCTTGCCCATCGCCGCCCACTCGGTGGACCCCTGAGCCACCAACTGCTCGACCATGTCCACCGCGTCGCGCTTCAACTCATCCGAGTATCGCTTCGATCCTGCCACTGCCATAGGTTTCATTCTCCCTTGAGACGAACCCTCCGGAAACACCGGGACGGATCAGTTCGCTGAGCTGGTCCGTGCCGGACTGCAGGCGTTGATCGAGGCCGAGGCCACC
>NZ_JARJDD010000077.1:0-447 GCF_029269935.1 Gordonia sp. N1V | reverse complement strand
TCTCGGCGAACCTCGACATCGTCGCCGGCGAGAAAACCCGCACCCTGATGGAAACCTTGTCGACACCGAAACCTCAACCCGACGGCTCCCCCGACCCCCGCACACCCGAACAGATCTGTGCCGCCGCGTTCGAAACGATCGTGGAGTTGGCAGCACAAGGCCTGGCGGACACCACCTTCTCCGCCAAACCGACCAACGGGTTGTTGTGGACGTGGTCGGCGGACAACCCCGCGGTCGGTGGCGATTTGCAGAACATGGGTCCGATCACCGAAGGCACCGCGCGGATGTTGTCGTGCGATACCACGATCACCAAGATCGTCCTCGACCCCAACGGGGTACCGCTCAGTGTTGGCGAAGAAGAACGCTTCTTCACCCCAGGACAACGCAAAGCACTACTCGTGCGTGATCGCGGGTGCATCAAATGCGGTGCCCACGCCGGACGCTGCC
>NZ_JARJDD010000076.1:0-477 GCF_029269935.1 Gordonia sp. N1V | reverse complement strand
CACCGTCTTTGGCGAACAACGCGATCCGCTGCCCTTGACTCGCCAACCGCGCCCGCCCCAAATACAGGGGCAGGTTCGTGTGGTCATCGAACACCGCCAACCACGGCTGACTGTGAGAAGCCAACGCGATGACATCGGTGATCGGGAGCAGGGTGCCGGTCGCGCTCACTCCCATCCCGGTTTGGGCGATCAACTCCGACAGGGTGGCTTTGATGATCAGGTGCGGTGGTAGTCCGCGATGGGATTGGGGGCCGAGGCCGACATCCAGTCCGGCGCGTAGGACCGCTTCCAACGCGTCGTGGTTGCGTTGCACTTGATCGCGGTGATCGCGGGCTGCCGCGGCCGCCAACGCGTCGGGATCAGCGTCTTCGCGACTGCCGGTCGGGGACTCCGGGTCGGCGGGGTTGTTCATTCCGGGCGCTGCCCACGCGGCGAGTACCGCTTCGAGGTGCGCGGTCAAGGTCGGGGTCATCTGCC
>NZ_JARJDD010000075.1:0-484 GCF_029269935.1 Gordonia sp. N1V | reverse complement strand
ATCGGGAGCGTTTGGCGGGCCAGTCCGAGGTCGAGGTGTGGGGCTCGGTGATCGAACATGCCGACAAACTCGCACGCGCCGAAGTCTCCTTGCAGTTCAAGGTCTCCCGCAGCAAAGCCAGCAGCTGGATAGCGCTGGCGGACCTCCTCAAAGAATTTCCGCTGATCCGCGCTGCGTATTTGAACGGTGAACTGTCCACGAATCGGGCTTCGATCATGGCGCGCGCTGCCCAGCGTGGCGGGGATATCGACGCGGACACCGACAGCGACAGCGACAGCACCGACGGTGACGAGGCCGGGATGTCGTTCGAGGAGATCGTCCTGGATTACGGGTCCCGGGGCACCACCGACCCGGTGCTGTCGCAACAGCTCGACGCTGCGTTGATTTCAATGAACCCCGACAGTGTCATCGAGGACCGCGACACCATCACCGACCTGGTGGGACACGTGACCATCACCCCCGATGTTGCCGGGCACTCCTCTCT
>NZ_JARJDD010000074.1:0-492 GCF_029269935.1 Gordonia sp. N1V | reverse complement strand
CCAAGCCCCAGCCCGACGGGTCGCCGGATCCGCGGACACCCGAACAGATCTGTGCGGCCGCGTTCGAAACGATCGTGGAGTTGGCGGCACAAGGTTTGGCCGACACCACCTTCTCGGAGAAACCGACCAACGGGTTGTTGTGGACCTGGTCGGCGGACAACCCGGCACTCGGCGGCGATTTGCAGAACATGGGTGCCATCACCGAAGCCACCGCCAAGTTGTTGTCGTGCGACACCACCATCACCAAAATCATCCTCAACACCGACGGCGTACCCCTCGACCTCGGACGCCAGGAACGGTTGTTCACCCCCGGCCAACGGAAAGCGTTGTTGGTGCGGGATCGCGGGTGCATCAAATGCGGTGCACACGCCGGACGCTGCCAAGGACACAACCTCGAGCATTGGGCCGATGGTGGGCCCACCGACCTCGACAACGGATGCCTACTCTGCACCAGCTGCCACGACGACGTCCACCACCACGGATGGGACATCA
>NZ_JARJDD010000073.1:0-520 GCF_029269935.1 Gordonia sp. N1V | reverse complement strand
TGCTTCGCAATCTGGTCGATCACCACGCCACCACCCTCACCGGCGAGATGGACCGACTGGGCGTCGCCGATCACAAGACCACCCGACTGCGGGAGCTGTTGATCAGCATGGGTTGCGCACCCGCCGTCGCGGGTCGGTATGTGCGGGTTGCCGCCACCATCGATGTGGATCTGTTGTTGGCGCACGCCGCGGACGGGTCCATCTCGTCCGAACACAGTGATGCCATCGTCCGCGGGTTGGCGCACATTGACACC
The DNA here is from genome assembly GCF_029269935.1 of Gordonia sp. N1V. Classification (NCBI taxonomy): domain Bacteria; kingdom Bacillati; phylum Actinomycetota; class Actinomycetes; order Mycobacteriales; family Gordoniaceae; genus Gordonia; species Gordonia sp. N1V. The sequence continues at coordinate 266 of NZ_JARJDD010000073.1, read as the reverse complement.
CGATGCCCCGAACCCCTCGACACCGTGCAACGGTGTGAATACCTGCGGAAACTCTTGTCGCACTATTTCGCCGGCTTCACCCCCGCCGAGATCAACCTCTACGCGCGGCAGCTGGGGAACGAGTTGGCTGCCGAAACACCCGGTGGGTTACCGGCCGCCGAGGACAAGAGAATCAACTCCTACACCGACCGCATCACCGACGACGGCCGGCTGGAGATCTCGGCGAACCTCGACATCATCGCCGGCGAGAAAACACGTACTTTGAT
>NZ_JARJDD010000072.1:0-540 GCF_029269935.1 Gordonia sp. N1V | reverse complement strand
TGGGACACGTGACCATCACCCCCGATGTTGCCGGGCACTCCTCTCTGGATGCGGTTGTTCCCGCCCATTACGGGGTATTTCTCACGACGCAGATCAACGCCCTCATTGACGAACGCACCTGCCGCAAGGACCCCCGCCGCGTGGGATCGCTGCGGGTGATCGCACTCGGGGAGATCACCGGCGTCCCCGGCGCTCGGCTCGACTGCGAATGCGGCTTGGCCACGTGCACGAAGGGTGGCGGTGCCGTCAACAGTGACTCGGCGGAAACACCCGCCGACGCCGCCGACGCGGCAGCCTGGGACGACCTGCTCCCCAAACCTGCCGACGCCGATGTTCCTGAAGTCGAGGACGTCGAACATCCCGGTGCACCGGAACCTGCCGACGAGGATGACCCCGTTGAGTTCGTCGAGCCCGTCGCCGAACCCGAGATCCCCGACCCCCTGGACGAGCCGATCCCGGATGAGGTTCCGGTCGCGTTCGGGCGTGCCCTGGTCGTACCCGGGGCACCCGTACTGACGGTGTTGAAGGATCCGGACGGGA
>NZ_JARJDD010000071.1:0-544 GCF_029269935.1 Gordonia sp. N1V | reverse complement strand
GGTCGGTGGTTGTGGATGGCACCGATATCACCCAGTGTTCGGCGAAGGAACTGTATGAGATCCGTAAGTTGTTCGGGGTGTTGTTCCAGGACGGTGCGTTGTTCGGGTCGATGAGTTTGTATGACAACATCGCGTTCCCGCTTCGTGAGCACACGAAGAAGAAGGAGAACGAGGTCCGCGACATCGTGATGGAGAAGATCGATTTGGTCGGTCTGGCCGGTGCCGAGGACAAGCTGCCGGGTGAGATCTCCGGTGGTATGCGTAAGCGTGCCGGGTTGGCGCGGGCGTTGGTGTTGGATCCGCAGATCATCTTGTGTGATGAGCCGGATTCGGGTTTGGATCCGGTGCGTACCGCCTATATTTCGCAGTTGTTGATCGATATCAATGCGCAGATCGATGCGACGATTCTGATCGTGACGCACAACATCAACATCGCTCGGACGATTCCGGACAACATCGGGATGTTGTTCCGCAAGGAGTTGGTGATGTTCGGTCCGCGGGAGCAGTTGTTGACTTCGGAGCAGCCGGTGGTCAAGCAGTTCCT
>NZ_JARJDD010000070.1:0-646 GCF_029269935.1 Gordonia sp. N1V | reverse complement strand
TGAACCGTCCTGGGTCTGGTGGAGACCGTGATCTCACCAGGAGAATGTTGGTATGGGAGCAGCACGAAAGTTTGACCTGGAGACCCGTGAGCGGGCTGTGAGGATGTATCACGATCGGCTGGCCGAGGTCGGCGGTGCCAAACTCGCAGCGCGTCGGCATGTCGGGGAGATGCTCGACATCAATCCGGCGACGTTGCGAAACTGGATCGAGAAGGACATGCCGGCGGTCTCGACGGCGAGTTCATCACCGGCAGATGAGCCGGGTGCGGAGTTGCGCGAGTTACGCCGCGAGAACGCCGAATTACGCAGAGCCAATGAGATTTTGAAGACAGCGTCAGCGTTTTTCGCGGCGGCGGAGATCGACCGCCGACTGCACTGATCGTCGATTACATCGACGATCACAGAGACAGGTTCGGGGTCGATCCGATCTGCCGGGTACTCGCCGAGTACGGAATGCAGATCGCCCCGTCCACCTACTACGCCCACAAGCAACGCGGCCGGATCTCGGCGGCCGCGCTGGCCGAGGCCTACGCCGCGCACGAGGTGTTCCGCCAGTTCACCAAGAACCGCAGTGTCTACGGGGTCCGCAAGATGCATCATCAGATGTGGCGAGCAGGACACCCCATGGGTCGCGATCAGGTCGGCC